>JAICQA010000235.1 GCA_025929595.1 Xanthobacteraceae bacterium | reverse complement strand
GGCGCGAGAGAACGCATTAATTGCGTTCAATGTAAATGCGCGCGGACGCGAAAAGCCCCGCAAACAGGGCGTTTTGGGGTGCCGGGACCAGGTGGAACCGGCCCGGAGGCATTAAGAATTATGCGACGATCGGGCCGGCCACCGCCGGCAGGCCGCGCTACTGCAATTGTCCCGCGACCGGAGCAAAGGACAAGGCGGTGGTCGGCCAGTAGTCGCCGTTGCCGATCCGCTCGCCGGCCGAGGCGAAGGGGAAATGCCCTTCCGACGGCGGATTGGAAGCCTGCACCTGATCCTTCACCGGTTCCTGCGCCTTGCCCGCGACCTGAGTCTGCTTCGGCCATAGATCCTGAATGGTCGACACGCTCTTCTTGGGAGCGGTGACCGGCAGCGGCCAGGTCTCGCCCGTCTTCGGCATGGGCTCGAATGTCGAGAGCGGCTCCGGACCCGGACCCGGGGCGCGCAGCATGACCGGCGGCAGCTTGCTCGGGAAAATGCCGATCGGATACTGCGGCAATGGCTCCGCTTCGACCGGCTGCGGCGCCTTGAGATAGTCGAGCAACTGGCCCATGGCGGCGAGCAACTGATAGTCGGCAAACACCGCAACGCCGCGCGTCGACACCTGATTGACCATCGCGTTGAACAACTGGTTCTCCGCGTTGAGCAGATCGATCAGCGTGCGCTGGCCGAGTTCATATTCCTTGCCGTAGGCCTCAACGACCCTGCGGGCCGAACTGACCTGCGCATTCAACGCGGCGGAACGATCCGATGTGATCGTGCGCGCGGCCCAGGCCTTGTCGATCGACTCGAAGGCCGCGCGCTGGAGTCTCGCGTGACGCTCCTGCTGCTCAGCGAGGCGTTCGCCCGCTTCGACGCGGCGCCAGCTTGTCTGGCCGCCGGTGAAGATGTCCCAGGAGAGAACGACCTTGCCGCTGTATTCCTCACGATGGCCATCGATGTTGTTGGTATTGACGCCGTAGAGCGCCCGGCCCTCGAGCGACACGGACGGCCCAAACTGACCGCCCGTCGCGTCGAAGCCGTGGCGTGCCGCCTTGGCATCGGCCGCGGCCGCCTGGATGGTCGGATTGTGACGGAGCGTTACCGCGAGCGCGTCGTCTTTCGAGCGCGGCAGGCCGCCGAGACGGCCCGGGAAGCGAACATTGAACGGCTCAAGGCCAACCGCGTTGCGATACGCGCCGCGCGCCTCATCGAGACGCTGACGGAATTCCGCGAGCACGGCTTCGGTGGCCGACACGCGCTCCTGCGCCTGCTGCATGTCGCCTTCGCCGGTGCGACCGCCTTCGAAGCGGGCGCGGACGTTCGAAAAGATTCCCCGATGCTTTTGAACGTTGCTGCTCGCGAGTTGCACGAGCTGGAGATAGCGCGTGACGTCGATATAGGCTTCGGCGGCCTGGAGCGCGATCAGCTCCGTGCGCTCGAACACCCGCGCGGCAGCCGCATCAACGCGCGCCGCCTGACGCCAGATTTCGTGGATCGAGGAGAATCCATCGTACAGAAGCTGACGTACGACGACCGACGCTTCGCGGCCGCTCCGCCACTGGCCGTTACCGGTCGGCGCCGGCGTGATGTAGCGGTCCATCATCGTCGGACCGATCGACGCTTCCATGCGGACTTGCGGAAGCAGCGTGCCCTGATTCTGACGCAGTTCGGATTCGGTCGCGCGCCGATTGGCTGCGGCTTCACCGACACCCGGATTGGTCTGAACCGCCTGATGAATGGCGTCGACGATCGAGAAGCCGCTCTTTGCAAAGGCGGGGCTTGCCGCTGCGCAAAGCACAGCAAGCACCCATGCAACAACTCGCATCCGACAGTCCCCCAAAGCCCCGTCGTTCAAAAATTAACGACTTGTTAACGACTTAGCCTAGCAGGAGACGGAGGGATTTTGAACTGGCGCGTGCCTTTCAGCACGTGGATTCGGCTCAACTTTTGGGAAATGTGGCAAAATTGCCATAGATATATCTATTTGAAAACATTTCCCTTTTTATTTCTGGCAAGCGGATACCGGTCCTCGAATCAGGCCGTCATGGAGCGGATTTCAATCTCACACGTTGTGTTTCTCGGTCGAACGGTCGGTTGAGTCGATCTGTCGACCAAGCCATGCGCCGCCCGCATTGCCCGAAATCGTCGGCTTTGCTCTAATACAAAAGGTGAATGTGAAAGGGCGGGTCGACACCGTTCGCATGGCAGGAAATTGGGGCCATGGATCGCTGGTTTCAGCGGATTTTGGGAAGGCTTGTACGAACTGGAACCCTGCGGGTTTCCACGGCGCCAGGCCGTTCTTTTGAAGTCGGCGACGGCACCGGTGAGCCGATCGAAATTTCGTTCAAGAGCTCCTTCACCCTCCTCTCCGTCCTGGCCAATCCCGAGCTGAAGCTCGGCGAGTCCTTTATGGATGGCTCGTTCCGGGTTGAGCGCGGGTCGATCGCCGACTTCCTCGATCTCGTGCTGTCGCAAGTGCACAACCGCCCGCCGTTCGCGGTCGCGCTCCTGATCAATGGCTATCATTACGTCATCCGCCGGCTTGAGCAGTACAACCCGCGCGCCCGCGCCAAGCGCAACGTCGCGCATCACTACGATCTCGATGGCCGGCTCTATTCACTCTTTCTCGACGCTGACAAACAGTATTCCTGCGCCTATTTCGAGCGGCCGGATTCGACGCTCGACGACGCGCAACTCGCTAAGAAGCGTCACGTCGCTGCCAAGCTGGTCATGGACCGTCCGGGCCTTTCGGTTCTCGATATCGGTTCCGGTTGGGGCGGGCTCGGACTTTACCTCGCCGAAGTGACCGGTGCGCGCGTGCGCGGCGTCACGCTCTCGGAAGAACAGCTTGCGACGGCCACCAACCGCGCCGCAGAAAAAGGACTCCAGCCGCGCGTCCAGTTCCGGCTCGAGGACTATCGCGACGTGGATGGCAAGTTCGACCGCATTATTTCGGTCGGCATGTTCGAGCATGTCGGTGTCAGCCACTACGACCAGTTCTTCCGCAAGCTGCGCGACCTGCTGGACGACAACGGCGTCGCCCTGGTGCATGCCATCGGCCGTTCGGGACCGCCGACCTCGACCGCCACGTTCATCTCGAAATACATCTTCCCGGGCGGTTACATCCCTGCCCTGTCCGAAGTCCTGCCGGCTGTGCAGCGATCAGGTCTCGTCGTCACCGACGTCGAGGTTTTGCGGCTGCACTATGCCGAGACGCTCAAGGCCTGGCGTGAACGTTTCCTCGCACGGCGCGAAGAAGTACTGCGGCTTTACGACGAGCGGTTTCTCAGGATGTGGGAATTTTACCTTGCATCCTCGGAAATGGCGTTCCGGCATCGCGGGCTGATGGTGTTTCAGATCCAGTTGGCGCGACGGCAGGAAGCCGTTCCGCTCACACGCGATTACATCGGACCGGCCGAAGAGCGGCTTCGCCTGGCCGAGCGCGGGCAGCGCGCACCGTTCCGGCTGGCGGGCGAGTAAGCCGCGCTTCCATTTTCCCGCCATAGTCAAGTTCGATCGTCACGAATTCAGTCGTTGCGTTGGTCTTGTGAATTGCGAGCGTGCGGCAATTTTTGCGATCACGCCCGCGAACATCGTGCTATGAAATTTTTGCGGCCGTCGGACGTCGCTCGTAGGCCACCCCGCAAAACAAGAAAGGCATTGGCCGTCGATGGCGCTCGATTCCGCGTTGCGCAAACTGCCGGAGGAGACCAAGCCCGACTACCGGCAGGCGCCGCATAATATTGAAGCGGAACAAGCACTTCTGGGCGCGATTCTCGTCAATAACGAAGCCTTTTATCGGGTCTCCGATTTCCTCGAACCGCGTCATTTATTCGAGCCGCTCCACCAGAAGATTTACGAAGTGACGGCCGGCCTGATCCGCTCGGGCAAGATCGCAACGCCGGTCACGCTCAAGACGTTTCTGCCGCCCGAAACAGACATCGCAGGACTGAACCCGGCGCAGTATCTGGCGCGCCTCGCGGCCGAAGCGACAACGATCATCAACGCCGCCGATTACGGCCGCACGATCTACGACCTCGCGACGCGGCGCGACCTCATCCGTATCGGCGAAGATCTGGTGAACGTGGCCTATGACGCGCCGGTGGACTTCGCGCCGTCCGACCAGATCGAGGACGCCGAGCGGCGTCTCTACGAACTTGCGGAGGTCGGACGCTACGACGGCGGCTTCCTGCGTTTCTCCGACGCGCTCAAGGATGCCGTCGATCTCGCCAGCAAGGCCTACCAGCGCGACGGACATCTGTCGGGACTGGCGAGCGGCTTCACCGATCTCGACCAGCTCATGGGCGGCTTGCAGGCATCGGATCTCGTGATCATCGCCGGCCGTCCGGCCATGGGTAAGACGGCGTTCGCGACCAACATCGCGTACCATGTCGCGGCCGAGTATCGCGGCAAGCCGCGCGCGGACGGCTCGATCGAGACCGTGTCCGGCGGCGTCGTCGGCTTTTTCTCGCTCGAAATGTCGGCCGAACAACTCGCGACGCGTATTCTGTCCGAGCAAACCGAAATTCCGTCGTCGAGCGTGCGGCGCGGCGATATCTCGGAGCACGATTTCGGCAAGCTCGCCGCCGCGGCGCAGATGATGCAATCGATCCCGCTCTATATCGACGAGACGGGCGGCATCTCCATCGCTCAACTCGCGGCGCGCGCGCGCCGTCTGAAGCGCCAGCGCGGGCTCGACCTGATGGTGGTGGACTACATCCAGTTGCTGTCG
>JAICQA010000313.1 GCA_025929595.1 Xanthobacteraceae bacterium | reverse complement strand
CGATCGAGGTGATGGCCGAGCGCGGCGTCGATACGCTGCGCTTCGGTCCGATGAAGCCGATCGGACTGTCCAACCCGCACCGGGGCGGCAAGGGCGCCTACGCCGTCGTACAGCTTCGGCAGGACAACAAGCTCGGCACGCTGTTCAATATGGTCGGCTTCCAGACCAAGCTGAAGCACGGCGAGCAGACACGTATCTTCCGCATAATCCCCGGTCTCGAGCGCGCGGAGTTCGCGCGGTTGGGCGGCTTGCATCGCAATACTTATCTCGACGCGCCGCGGCTCCTCGACTCGTCGCTGCGTCTCAGGGCCGATCCGCGGCTGCGCTTCGCGGGCCAGATCGCAGGCTGCGAAGGGTATGTGGAAAGCGCGGCACTTGGCCTGCTTGCCGGGCGCCTCGCGGCCGGGGAACTGACCGGCACGCCGTTCGCCCCGCCGCCTCCGACAACGGCGCTCGGCGCGCTGCTCGCCCATGTCACCGGCGGGCATATTGCCGTCGATGACGAGGGCGCGCGATCCTATCAGCCCATGAACATCAATTTCGGTCTGTTCCCTCCGCTCGAAGAGCGCTTTCGCGGCCGCGATCGTACGCGCGACAAGAAGCGCGCGTTGACGGCCCGGGCCAAGGCCGATCTCGACCGCTGGCTCGGCGACACCGCCAATTCAGACGTGGCCGCATGAATTTCGCGTCCAACGTTTCTTCCGACCGCTCGCGCTGGCGTTCCGTCACGGTGCTGAAGTCGGATCATTTCAGCACGGTCGAACGCGGCTTCTGGCGCGGGGACGGCGGCGAGGTCGAGGCCGTCTTCCGCCAGTTCGATCATGTGCCGTGGTGGATCAGGCCCGTCGCCTATCACTTCGGAAAGCGCGAGGCGAAGGCGCTCGAACGTCTCGGTGGAATTGCGGGCCCACGTCTCCTCGCGTACGGCGACGGCTTCCTCGTGCGGTCCTGGATCGACGGATTGCCCATGCATATTGCGCAGCCGGCGGGCCAAATCGACTATTTCCGCCGCGCCAAGCAGATGATGTTCGCGATGCACCGTGCGGGCGTCGTGCATAACGATCTCGCCAAGGAGCAGAACTGGCTGCGCGACGCCGCGGGGCTTCCGCAAATGACCGACTTCCAGCTGGCGCATACGTCGGCCCGCAAGGGCCCGTTGTTTCGGCTCGCGGCGCATGAAGACCTGCGGCATCTCCTGAAGCACAAGCGCAAATACGTGCCAGAGGCGCTCACGGCGACCGAACGGCGCGTGCTCGCGGCCAAGAGTCTGCCCGCCCGCATCTGGATGGCGACGGGCAAGAAGCTTTACTTGTTCATCACGCGCCGCCTGATCGGTTACATGGACCGCGAAGGCAGCGGCGCCGATGCCACGCGCGACGGCCCGCGGATCGCAGCGCATCTTGCAAAACTCTCCGGCGTCACCGGATCGGCGGTGGTTGCCTATCCGACGCCGCGTGGCGCGCGGCTCTACGCATTTGTTGAGACCGCGAAGCCGCTCTCGGAGGCCGAAGTGCGCGCCCACATCGTCTCGGGTCCCGACCACCTGCCCGACCCGAGCCTCGTGCAGATCGCGCGCCAGCTTCCACGGCGGCCGGAAGGGCAACTGCGCGACGATGTGCTGCGCCTGGTCGCACAAAATCAGGTCGATCTCATCGACGGCATGAAGCTCGACCCCGACGCGAGAAAAGCGGCAAACGAACTGATTGCCGGGCGGCTCAACCGTACCGACCGCCGGATGCGTGGCGCCTGAACGTCATGGCGCGCGGCGCGCGGCCCGCCACAATCGCCATTGCCGCCGAAACTGAGAGATTTCAATCGGCGTCCTGAACGGGTCGTATCCGCGCCGGTCCATCAGCGCGAGATAACCGTTTGCGAGAACCAGCGGAAGGAACACGGCCTGCACCTGTCGACGCAATGTCGGCAGTAGCCGGTCGAGTTCCTTGCGGTGCTCGCGCGCCTTCTCGCGCAGCTCCTGCAACGCGTTGAGCAACTGTGGCGACGTTCGGCCGTCCAGGATCGTTTGCGGATCAAGCCGATGCCGCATCAGCACATCGGCCGGCAGATAAATCTGCCCGCGCGACGCGTGCAGCGGCAACGCGCGGAGCAGGCCCGTAATGCCGTAAGCTATACCGGCGTGAGCGGCGGCCGATGCAAGGGCCGGCCCCTCGCCGCCAATCATCTCGCCGACAAGCTCGAACAGGCTGGATGAGGTCAGCCGCAGGTAAGCGTCGAACGCGGCCGTCGAAGGCATGGGGTCGTCGTAGAGATCGAACTCCCGCGCCTCGATCAGCCGCTCAAAGACCGCGACCGGCAACTCGTGTCGCTCAATCGTCGCGACGAGCGCGGATGCGACGGGATTACCTGTGCTGCCGCCGGCGGCGCGATCTGCTAACGCATCGCGCCACCATTGCAGCCGCACTTCGCCCGCCAGCGGATCGCGTGCACGTTCGCGAATTACCGAGATTTCCAGATTGAAAGCAAAGATGGCAAGCGCCGGCGCGCGAGCCGCCGACGGCAGGAAAAGTGCCGTCAGGTAGCGATCCTTGTCCGACGCGCGGACCAGCGCTTCGCAATGCTCCCAGTCACCCCGCATCGGGGCATTCTAGCGCGCTTCACTCAATCCGTGGCGATGAGTACCGCGGCCACCCGGCGGCCCTCGGCCAGGAGGACGTTGTAGGTACTCGCGGCGGCGGCAGTGGGCATCGCGTCAAAACGGATGCCGGCCCCGTGCAGCAGTTCTTGCAGCTCATCGGGCAGCCGCCAGGGATCGCGGCCGGTGCCAATCAATAAAAGATCGATTTCGGCGCCCTCACCGACGGGCCGGGAGAGGCTCGCGGCGTCGATCTCGGTCGCGCTACGAGGCGGCCAGGCCCAGATGCCGCTCGGCAACAGCATGATGGAGCCGCGGTGCGACATGCCTGCGAAGCGGAAACCGCCGTTGCCGTAGCCTTCGACCGCCGCCCGGCCCGGGTAGTGCCGCTCAGGCGGCAGGCCGCTCACACCGCCTCGGCTTTGGCCTCGGCCCGCTCTGCCGGTGTGCCGCCAACGGTCTGCGGACGCACGCCGAGATAGATGAGGATCGGCGAAGCGATGAAGGTGGTCGAGTAGATACCGATAATCACGCCGACCAGCATGGCTTGCGTGAAGGCCGCCAGGACTTCGCCGCCGAAGAACGTCAGGCCCAGCAGCGCCAGGAAGGTGGTCGCTCCCGTAATGACGGTACGCGGTAGCGTTGTGTTGATGGCGAGGTCCAGTAGGTCGTTCAGCGGCATCTTTTTATATTTGCGCAGCAGTTCGCGAATGCGGTCGATCACCACGACCGTGTCGTTCAGCGAATAACCCGCGATGGTGAGGAATACTTCGACAGCCGACAGGTCGAAGTCGACCTGCGTGATGGCGTAGAATCCGATAATCACCGTGAGGTCGTG
>JAICQA010000116.1 GCA_025929595.1 Xanthobacteraceae bacterium | reverse complement strand
CGTTGGCTGTCCGTCCGACCGCGTGCAGAACGGCCGCTTCGGCGCCTGCCTGATGGCGGAGCCCGCGCGTGTCGCCGACGGCGTCGCCGCGATGAAGTCCGCGGTGAACGTGCCGGTAACGGTGAAGTGCCGACTCGGCATCGACGACCAGGATACCGAGGAATCGCTCGACCGTTTTGTCAATCAGGTGATCGCGGCCGGCGCCGATCTGCTCATCGTTCACGCCCGCAAGGCCTGGCTGCAGGGCCTGTCGCCGCGCGAGAACCGCGACATTCCTCCGCTCGACTACGACCGCGTCTATCGCCTCAAGGCGCGACTCGGTGGTTTCCCCGTCGTCATCAATGGCGGCATCCGGACGCTCGATGAGGCGGAGGCGCATCTGAAGCGCGTCGACGGCGTGATGCTCGGCCGGGCGGCCTACGACACACCTTCGCTTCTGCTGGACGTCGATCCGCGCTTCTTCGGCGCGGCCGCGCCATGCTCTTCTGCCCATGACGCTGTTGAATCGCTCATGTCCTATGTCGAGCGCGCGGTCGGCCATGGCGTCCGGCTCCACGACATCACGCGGCACCTGCTCGGCCTCTTCCGCGGCGTGCCGGGCGCGCGTACGTTCCGTCGGCGTCTCGCGACCGAGGCGGTCAAGCCGGGGGCCGGCATGGCAGTGCTGCGCGATGCGCTCGCGCTCGTGCTGGACAGCCGTATCGAACAGGCGCAAACGAAAGCCGCCTGACTTTCCTCGAGCGCGGAGCCCGCAATGCTCTTCGGCATTCCCGTCGGCGAGCTTGCGCTGCTCGCGGGCGCCATCCTGATCGCCGGCGTCGTTTCCGGCGTGATGTCGGGCCTGTTCGGCATCGGCGGCTCGACCGTCATCATCCCCGTCGTTTATGAGATTTTCCGGCTGCTCGAAGTGCCGGACGAGGTGCGGATGCAGCTCAGCATCGGCACCGCGCTCGCGGTCACCGTGCCGACCACGCTGCGCGCCTTCTTCACGCACCGCGCCAAGGGCGCGGTGCTGATCGAGCCGCTGCGCGTCTGGGCGATTCCGGCAGCACTCGGCGTCGCGCTCGGCAGCTACATCGCCTATATCGCGCCGGCGGTCGTCTTCAAGACCGCCTTCATCCTGTTCGCGATCTTCATGTCGCTGCGCTTTCTGCTCGGTCGTGACGACTGGCGCGTGGGCGACCGGCTTCCGGGAACGCCGGTCATGGCGGCAGCGGGATTCTCGTTCGGCGCACTCGCGACGCTCGTCGGCATCGCGGGCGGCTCGTTTTCGACGCTCTTCCTCACACTCTACGGCACGGCGTTTCACACCGCCGTCGCGACCTCGACCGGGCTCGGCGTGATCATCGGCGTGCCGGCGAGCATCGGCTATATGATCGCGGGCTGGCCGCACATGGCGGCACTCCCGCCGCTCTCGGTCGGCTTCGTCTCGGTCCTCGGCGTGCTGCTGATCGCGCCCGCGAGCGTCCTTGCCGCGCCCTATGGCGCGCGCCTCGCGCACCGGCTGTCGAAGCGTAAGCTCGAGATCGGCTTCGGCCTCTTTTTGATGTTTGTTGCCTTGCGCTTTGTAGCGAGCCTCGTGCTGGAATGAGCTTCTTCAGGACGCCAATTGGCGCTTCCTGATCGGTTTGTTCTGCTCACTTCGCCCGCATCATCAGCCGCCCGCCGCGCACTTCAAACGACCGCAGGCGATTGAGAAAGGTCATGCCGAGCAGGCTGGTCCTGAGATCGCCCGGCGCGGAAATAAGGGCCGGTACGCGCCGCTCGACGATGCCGCCGACGGCGATGCGGTCGAGCACGACCGCCGCAGCTCGCGCCCGTCCGTTCGCCGTTTCGATCGGCACGTCGTATTTGAGGAGATCGAGCGGCAGGTTCGCGGCCTTCGCCGCCTCCTGCGTCAGCACGACCGATGAGGCGCCTGTATCCACCAGCATTGTGACCGGTGCGTCGTTCACCTGCGCCTGCACCGAAAAATCGCCGCCGCGCGCGCGCGCGACCTGCACGGTGATGCCATCGTTGCTCGACACGGTGGTCGGGCGGCTGATCAGCAATTCCGACAACAGCCGCCCGCTGATCGTCTCAAGCTCGAAGCGGTAGCTGTAAACAAGCGCAAGCAGCAGCGCGATCATCGCCCAGAACAGCACGGCGCGGATCATTTCGCCGATGCGGCTGTAATAGAAAAAATAGCCGAAGCCCGTCACCAGCACGAGCAGCGCCAGCATGTAGGCGACGCGCGCGAACTGCTCGATCTCCATGCCCGCGATCGTGCCCTCCTGATGGCGCATCGCGAGCGCCACCACCGTGAGGCCGAGGGCGGCAATAACGATCCAGAGCAGTCGGTCGGAACGCACGGGCATACTCTTCTTCAGGGATTGTCGGTGAACGCCGCAACGGCGATGAGGAATGCGATCTCCGCGGCAAGCTCCGCGGTCGCGGTGAAATGATCCGTGCCGTCCGCGCCGCGCGGAACGAAGGCCGACACGAGTGCAACTGCGCCCGCCGCTGCCGCGATCCCGGCGACCGCGGCACCCAGGCCGAAGAACGGCAGGGTGGCGACGATGCCAAGACCAAGTCCGGCAATCGCGAGCCACTGCAACGTCGTCTGGTCGGCCGCGACCGCCTCGGGCGAGGCGGGACGCAGCAGGGAAAATCCGATTGCCGCCGCCCGCGCGAACGCACAGGCGCCCGCCAGTGCGAACAGCACGCCCCAGGTGTCGCGGAACAGCAATGCGTCAAGTGCGCTCGCCCGCAGCAACACGGCCACGGCGATGGCGAGGACGCCGTAGCGAATAGCGCCAGCCGCTTCGCGGCTCGCGAGCGCTTCGACCGCGGCTTCCGCGCGTCCGCCGGTGACGACGATCAGCGCGAGCACGCCCGCGCTCGCCGCGACGAAATTGCTGGCGCCGGCGGCGGCTACGACGACGATGACAAGGCCCGCCGCCGCGCCGATGACGGCGCCCGCGAGCGGTGCGGCATAGGCGGCCCGCGCCGGGTCGGGCAGGGCGCTGGCCTCGCTCTCACCCGGCTGGGACGGAAACGGGATCGCGCTGTCGTGGCGGAGCCACGCGACCGTTTCGTAGATGACCGGCGGCATGATCGGACCCTCGTGCGCGCAGCCGGCAGCGAGCGGCCGACTCATTCGATCATACCCAAATTTTGTCGCCCGTTCTCGGCGGCAAGGCTTGATCCATAAGGCTTTGTTACTGCGCGGCCGAGCGCAGGGGCTCGATTTCACTGTCTGATCCGGCGCCGTCGCCGAGCGACGGCTGCAGCGTCGGGCCGTCGTCCGCGGGGGTGAGCGGGGTCATGACCCGTGAGGACGGGAATGTGACGATGACCTCGGTTCCCTGCCGCAGTTTCGATCGCAGCGTGAACGTGCCGCCATGCAGGTCGATCAGGCCGTTGACGATCGGCAGGCCGAGGCCCGCGCCCTGTTCGGCCGTCTTGATCGAGTTCGTTCCCTGACCGAAGGAAGACAGCACGACGGGGATTTCCTCTTCCGGAATTCCGGGTCCGTTGTCGCGCACGCTCAGATACTGACCGCCCGATGCGGTCCAGCCGACCTTCATCCACACTTCGCCGCCCTGCGGTGTGAACTTGATCGCGTTCGACAGGAGATTGAGGCAAATCTGCCGCACCGCGCGTTCATCGGCCCACAGCTTCGGCAGATCCGTCTCGAAATGCTCGTGGATCGTGATGTCGCGGTTGGTCGCGCGCAGCTTGATAAGGTGGTGGCAATCCTCCGCCACATGCGCGAGCCCGATCGGCTCGTCGTTCAACTCGTAGCGGCCCGCTTCGATGCGCGAAAGGTCGAGCACCTCGTTGATGAGGTTGAGCAGGTGCTGGCCGGAGGAATGAATGTCGCCGGCATATTCCTTGTAGGTCGGCACGGAGTGCGCACCGAGAATTTCGCTCTTCATCACCTCGGAGAAGCCGAGGATCGCGTTGAGCGGCGTGCGCAGCTCGTGGCTCATCTGCGCGAGGAAACGCGACTTGGCGAGGTTGGCGGCCTCGGCGCGCCGTGCGGCCTCGTCTGACTTCGCCTTCGCCTGCTCGAGTTCGCCGACGAGCGAGTCGAGTTGTGCGCGGGCGCCGAGTGCGGAGAGTGCGGAGAGATAGAGCCGGTTCGCAACCATGATGAAATAGGCTTCAGCGCCCACCGTCATGCTCGCGAGCACGAGGTCCTGCGGCTGACCGCGCAGAAGATAGTGCATCGTCACGACTGCGGCGACCGGCATGGTTGAGGCATAGACGGCAGCCGGAATGCTTGCGGCCAGCATCGAGAACACGGCGACCACGAGCAGCATTGCGAACAGCGAGAAATCACCCGCGCCGCTCAGGCCAAGATCGACCAGCACGTTGATATTCAGTACCCACGACACGCCGAACAAGAGGTCGAACAGAATGAATGTTCTGCGGAAGCGCTTCTGCATCGCCGGTGACGGCGGCGTTGCAAGAAAGCGTTTGCAGGACGCGACTGTCAGCCCGTGGATAGAGAGCGCGAGCGCCGTCCAGACGACGGCCGAATAGCCGCCGGTCCACAGGCTCGACGACAGGCCGACCAGCGCGATCAGCAGGAATAACGCAACAGAAGCCGCGATGCGGTGGTCGGCATAGACCCGCAACAGTTCGTAATCGAGCGCCGGACGGACGCCGCCGGAGGACGTGAGCGCCTCGCGCGTTTCGCGGACGCTGCGGGTCAGCCGCAGGCGCCGCGCATGTGCCGCGCGTGCCGCGTCCGCCGCATATTCGTCGCCCCGGGAATCGTAACCGGCCATGGCCCCGCCGCTGCTTGAAGGCGAAGACACAATCGCCATTGAATGGTTAATGCCGGGCTCAGTTTTCTGGTTAACGGGCGGTTGAAACGCGGCGGGACAAGGCTTTGCAAGGTAACCCAAGCCTTGCCGTCCCGCTTGGCGCGTGTTGGACTGAAACGGGAGGGTGTTTCAATGGAATTGATCGACGGCGGCCGCGCGCCGAGCCCGCGCCGCGTGCGGATTTTTCTGGCCGAGAAGGGCATCGATGTGCCGCGGCGCCAGATCGATTTCGCGAACTGGGAGCAGTTCAGCGACGCGTTCAAGGCGATCAACCCCATGCAGCGGGTGCCCGTGCTGATCCTCGACGACGGCACGCCGATTTCCGAGACCATGGCCATCTGCCGCTACTTCGAGACGCTGCATCCGGAGCCGAACCTGTTCGGCCGCGACGCGCGCGAGATCGCGACGATTGAAATGTGGAATCGCCGGGTCGAGTTGAACTTCTACGGCGCGGTCGCGTCCGCGTTTCGGCACCTGAGTCCGGCGATGGCGCCGAGCGAGAAGCCTCAGATTGCCGAGTGGGGCGAGGCGAACAAGGCGAAGGCGCTCGCATTTCTCGCCATCCTCGATCGCGAACTCGGAACACGGCAATTCATCGTTGGCGATCGCTTCACGGTGGCCGACATTACCGCCCTGTGCACACTCGACTTCATGCGTGCGCCGAAGATCGAGCTGCCGGCCGACATGAAGAACGTGAAGCGCTGGCATTCGGAAGTGTCGGCGCGGCCAAGCACAAAGGCGTGAGGTTGTAGAAATGGAATTCAAGACCATCAAGTACTCGGTCAACGGTGCGGTCGCGACGCTCGCGCTCAACCGGCCGGAGCGGCTCAACGCGCTCAACGCGACCGTGCATGCGGAGATCCGCGACGCGCTGAGCGCCGTGGAAGGAAACCCGGCCGTCCGCTGTCTCGTCATCACCGGCGAGGGCAGGGCCTTTTGCTCGGGCCAGGATCTCACCGAGCGCGTCATGAGCGAGACCAACAAGGTCGATGTCGGCTCCTCGCTCGACCGTGACTACAACCCGCTTGTGCGCCGGCTTGTCGCGTTTCCCATTCCGACCATCGCCGCCGTAAACGGTCCCGCCGTCGGCGCCGGCGCCAATCTGGCGCTCGCCTGCGACATTCTCCTCTTCTCGCGCTCGGCTTATTTGCAGGAAGCCTTCGCCCGCATCGGTCTCGTGCCGGATGCGGGCGGCACCTGGCTGCTGCCGCGCATCGTCGGCCTGAAGCGCGCCATCGCCATGTGCCTCACCGCCGAGCAAGTGCCCGCCGAAGAATGTCAGCGCATCGGCATCGCGTACAAAGTGTTCGAGGACGCCAATTTCCAATCCGACGTCGCCAAGGCCGCGGCCCTGCTCGCGATGGGGCCGACCTTCGCCTATCGCCTGATGAAAGAGGCGCTCTACGCGAGCCTCACCAACGACCTCAGCGCCCAGCTTGACCTCGAAGCCAAACTCCAGAAACAGGCCGGCCAGTCGCAGGACTTCCGCGAGGGCGTGAAGGCATTTCTCGAAAAGCGCCTGCCGCGCTACGAGGGCCGCTGACGCCCGCTTGAAGCCGCCCGGCGCGAGCCTTAGCTAACAGGAAATGAGCGACAACATGACGGTCACCGCCGACGACGTGCGCGCGAAGCTGAAGACGGTCAACGGGCCCGACGGCGCCGATCTCGTCAGCTCGGGCAAGCTGTCGGAGATCGCCGTCACGAACGGCAAGGTCTTCCTCTCGCTCACGGTCGACGCCGGCGCCGTCAAGCAATGGGAGCCGGTGCGCAAGGCCGCGGAAGACGCGGTCAAGACGATCCCCGGCATATCGTCCGCGCTGATCGCGCTCACTGCCGAGCGCACAGGCGGCGCGGCGCCCCAGCGTCCCGTGCCGCAGGCACAAGGCGCTGCCGCCGGCCGCAGCGTGCCGGGCGTGCCCGGCATCGAGGCTGTGATCGCGGTCGCGTCGGGCAAGGGCGGCGTCGGCAAGTCCACGACGGCCGTCAATCTGGCGCTGGGCCTGCGCGACGTCGGCATGAATGTCGGCATTCTCGACGCCGATATTTATGGCCCGTCGATGCCGCGGCTGCTCGCGATCAAGGGCCGTCCCGAAACGATCGGCGGCCGCACACTGCGCCCGATGGAGGCCTATGGCATGAAGGCCATGTCGATCGGTTTCTTGATCGAAGAAGAGACGCCGATGATCTGGCGCGGGCCGATGGTGATGTCCGCGATCACGCAGATGTTGCGCGAGGTCGAGTGGGGCGAACTGGACATTCTCGTCGTCGACATGCCGCCTGGCACCGGCGATGCGCAGCTCACGCTCGCGCAGCAGGTGCCGCTCGCCGGCGCTGTCATCGTGTCGACGCCGCAGGACCTCGCGTTGATCGACGCGCGGCGCGGTGTCGCGATGTTCCGCAAGGTCGACGTGCCGGTGCTCGGCGTGGTCGAGAACATGAGCTATTTCCTCTGCCCGCATTGCGGCCAGCGCTCGGATATTTTCAGCCACGGCGGTGCACGACGCGAAGCGGAGCGTTTGGGCGTGCCGTTCCTGGGCGAAGTGCCGCTCGAGCTTGAAATCCGCGAGACGTCCGACGCCGGTCTGCCGATCGTCGCCACGCGGCCCGACAGCCCGCACGCGAAGATCTATCGCGACATCGCGACCCGCGTGAGCGCAGCCTTGCAGAAGAAGCAGGGCGGACGTGCCGCCCCCAAGATCGTCATCGAGAGTTGAACTTCGAACTCCGCCTCCCGTACGGTAGTGCCGCTTGATCCGGCCCTTCGACTTTCGTTAACTCCCTGAAAAACCGCCAAAATCTTGTGGGCTCCATGCGCCGGATGACAGACGCATCGGCACGCCCCATGCTAGCGCCATAACAACCGGATTCCGGGTCGGCCGGCTTCCGGAATTGCTCAAGGGGAGGAGTTCAATGAAGCGTCGTCAATTTCTGAAGGTGGCGGGCGCGGGAGCCGCCGCAAGCGCGATTGCGGCACCCGCGATCGCGCAGTCCGCGCCTGAGATCAAATGGCGTCTAACGTCGAGCTTCCCGAAGTCGCTCGACACCATCTTCGGCGCGTCCGAAACGTTCGCGAAGGCAGTCGCCGAGGCGACCGACAACAAGTTCCAGATCCAGGTCTTCGCGTCGGGCGAAATCGTGCCTGGCCTGCAGGCGCTCGACGCCGCTTCGAACGGCACCGTCGAGATGTGCCACACGGCGTCCTACTATTATTTCGGCAAGGATCCGACTTTCGCCCTTGGCACGGCCGTTCCGTTCGGCATGAACCAGCGCATGGTCGATGCCTGGAATTATTTCGGCGGCGGCATCGATCTGATGAACTCCTTCTATAAGAAGTTCAACATCGTCGCCTTCCCG
>JAICQA010000095.1 GCA_025929595.1 Xanthobacteraceae bacterium | reverse complement strand
TCGGTGCGGGCGAATGTGCGCACGGCGCAGGCGGCGACGAAGTCGCTGTCGGGCGGCCTCGACATCGCCTTCAAGGCGGGCGCGATCACCGGCATGCTGGTCGCCGGTCTCGCGCTGCTCGGCGTGGCGGTCTACTACTATGTGCTCACCAGCGGCCTGGGCTTGGCCCCCAACAGCCGCACCGTTGTCGACGCGCTGGTCGCGCTCGGTTTCGGCGCCTCACTCATTTCGATCTTCGCTCGTCTCGGCGGCGGCATCTTCACCAAAGGTGCGGATGTCGGCGGCGACCTCGTCGGCAAAGTGGAAGCGGGCATTCCCGAGGACGACCCCCGCAACCCGGCGACCATCGCCGACAACGTGGGCGACAATGTCGGCGACTGCGCCGGCATGGCCGCCGACCTGTTCGAGACCTATGCGGTGACGACCGTCGCGACCATGGTGTTGGCCGCGATCTTTTTCGCGGGCACGCCGGTGCTCGGCAGCATGATGATCTTCCCGCTCGCCATCGGCGCGGTGTGCATCCTCACGTCGATTGCCGGCACGTTCTTCGTGAAGCTTGGCGCCAGCCAGTCGATCATGGGTGCGCTCTACAAGGGCCTGCTAGCAACGGGCGTTCTTTCGCTCGCCGGCATCGCAATTGTCACGCATCAGACGATCGGCTTCGGCGCCATTCCGGGCGTGGCCTACACCGGCACCTCGCTGTTCATCTGTGGCGTCGTCGGCCTTGTCGTCACCGCACTGATCATCTGGATCACCGAGTACTACACGGGCACCGACTATCGTCCGGTGAAGTCGATCGCCCAGGCTTCAGTCACGGGTCACGGCACGAACGTCATTCAGGGCCTCGCGATCTCGATGGAATCGACGGCTTTGCCGGCGCTCGTCATCATCGCGGGCATCCTGATCACCTATGGGCTCGCGGGCCTGTTCGGCATCGCCATTGCGGTCACCACCATGCTGGCGCTCGCCGGCATGATCGTCGCGCTCGACGCCTTCGGTCCGGTGACGGACAACGCGGGCGGCATCGCCGAGATGGCCGGTCTCCCGAAGGAAGTGCGCAAGTCGACGGACGCGCTCGACGCCGTCGGCAACACGACGAAGGCCGTCACCAAGGGCTATGCCATCGGCTCGGCGGGCCTCGGCGCGCTCGTGCTGTTCGCGGCCTACAACGAGGACCTCAAGTATTTCATCGCAAACTCGGCGCAGCATCCGTACTTCCAGGGCATCACGCTCGATTTCTCGCTGACCAATCCGTACGTCGTGGTTGGCCTCCTGTTCGGCGGCCTGCTGCCGTATCTGTTCGGCGCAATGGGCATGACGGCGGTGGGGCGCGCGGCCTCGTCGATCGTCGAGGAAGTGCGCCGGCAGTTCCGCGAGAAGCCGGGCATCATGAAGGGCACCGACAAGCCGGACTATGGCCGTGCGGTGGACATGCTCACCAAGGCGGCGATCAAGGAAATGATCATTCCTTCGATGCTGCCGGTGCTGTCGCCGATCGTCGGCTACTTCATCATCTATTTCATTGCGGGCGGCGGCGCGGCGGGCAAATCGGCCGCGTTCTCCGCGGTCGGCGCGATGCTGCTCGGTGTGATCGTCACGGGTCTCTTCGTCGCGATCTCGATGACCTCGGGCGGCGGCGCGTGGGACAACGCCAAGAAGTACATCGAAGACGGCCACTACGGCGGCAAGGGCTCGGACGCTCACAAGGCCGCGGTGACGGGTGACACGGTCGGCGATCCCTACAAGGACCCGGCCGGTCCGGCGGTGAACCCGATGATCAAGATCACGAACATCGTGGCGCTGCTGCTGCTCGCGATCCTGGCGCATTGATCGCGCTTTTCGCGCGATCCTGGCGCACTGAGCGCGCCAACAAACGAAACGGCCCGCGCTCTGCGCGGGCCGCTTCATTTCCGTAAAGATTACTTGTTGCCGGCGCCGAGAAGGCCGGAGAACACCTGACGCAGGAAGCTCAGCTCTTCGCCGCCGGTCGGGGTGGTGCGGCTCACGAAGTCGAACAGCTTGCCGTCCTGCACGCCGTAATTGGCGATGCGCTCGACACGGCGGTCGGGCGCGAAGTAGATCGCGAGGACGCGTTGATCGACGACCTGCGGATTGAGGAAGGCGGCCTTACGCTCGGTGCGCTGGGAGATGTAATAGAAAACTTCGCCGCTGACGGTGGCGATGGTGGAGGGCGTGCCGAGCACGAGCAGCACCTGCTCCTGGCTCGCGCCGACCGGCACCTGATCGAGCGAGGCCTGATCGAAGACGTAGCCGCGCTGGTACGTGCTGCCGAGGCAGCCGGCGCAGGCCAGGGAAATCGCGACTACGACGGCGCAGCGGCCCGCCACACTGCCCGAAAGCGATGAAATCTGCATGAAGTTCAATGGCTTACTCATCAACGCATGCCGCCGTCGCGGACTTGTCAGCGGGCCGGACCTCAAGTACCCCGCGCATCGTGGAAACGCAACGCCGCCAGCCTGAGTGGATTAACCTTCGTTCATGTTCCTGAGCGCCAAGCGCCGCAAGCACGAAGAAACCATTGATCGCCTCTATGGCGTGATCGTGGCGCAGGCGCGCGACCCGTTTTTCTACGGCACGTTGGCCGTACCCGATACGATCGAGGGCCGCTTCGACATGCTCGTGCTGCACGTGCATTTGCTGTTTCGTCGGCTCGCGGCGGAGCATGAATCCATACGCAAAGTCGGGCAGGATGTGTTCGACCGTTTTGTCGGCGATATGGACGCGAGCCTGCGCGAGATCGGGATCGGCGATCTGGCGGTGCCCAAAAGGATGCGCGCGATGGGTGAGGCGTTCTACGGCCGCGCGGCCGTGTACGACGAGGCCCTTGCGCACGCAGGCGACGAGCAGCTTGCGGCGGCTTTGCAGCGCAATATCTACGCAGGCCAGACCGCCGCTGGTGCGACGCAACTCGCGCACTATGTGCGTAGCGCCGTCAGGGAACTGGCGTCGCAGAACGTGGACGCCATCGCGGACGGCGTGATCGAGTTTCCTAATCCTGCGAGCGTGCAGACATGAACACAGAACTGAACTGGAGAGAGCCCATCACGATTTCCGACCTTCCGCCGCAGGGGAAGGAATACGAGCTCGTGCCCGACCTTGCCGCGCGCGCAGAACTGGCGGAGCAGGCGGGCGTGCTTGCCGTACCGAAGTTGATTGCAAAGCTCGATGTCCGGCCACAGGGCAAGGCAGGGGCGGAAGTTCGGGGCTTGCTGCAAGCGACCGTGCGGCAGAACTGCGTCGTGACGCTCGAGCCGTTCGACAACTACATCGAGGAGAAGGTCTTACTTCTCTTTGAGCCCGAGGAAGCGATCGCCGCGCGCGGCCCTGTCAGCGAAGAGATTGTCGGCGAGGATCCGCCCGAGCCGATTGTTGGCGGCGAGATCGATCTGGCGGCGCTGGTGGCGGAATTCCTGACTCTCTCGGTCGACCCTTATCCGCGCAAGCCGGGGGCCGAATTCAGAGCCCCGGCCGAAGAAGACGAGGGCAAAGAGGCTTCGCCGTTTGCGGCGCTGGCCAAGCTGAAGCCGGGTCAAAACGGCAAAAAGCAATGACTTACCGCCACTTGCGGCCTTTTGTGTCCGGCGGGCTTCGGGCTATTGTCGTTCTGAACTGGCCGGCGGCCGGGCGATTTGCCAAGCATGAGGCGGGGTCTGCGGGCCCTTGTTTCCCCTGATGAACCGACCTGTGCGAGTGGCGCTCGATGCCATGGGAGGCGATCACGGTCCGGATGTGACCGTGGCCGGGGCCGAAATCGCGCATCAGCGGCGGCCCGACTCCACGTTTTTGTTATATGGCGATGAGGCGCTGATCGATCCGCTGCTCAGTGCGCGGTCCGGGCTGCGCGGCGCGGCCAAGGTCATCCATACCGACGTGGCGATCCGGATGGACGACAAGCCGAGTCAGGCGCTGCGTTATGGACGGCGCAATTCATCCATGTGGTTGGCGATCGATGCGGTGAGGCATGGCGAAGCCGATGTCGCGGTGTCGGCCGGCAACACCGGCGCATTGATGGCGATGGCCAAGATCTGCCTCAAGATGTTGCCGGGGGTGGACCGGCCTGCGATTGCAGGCATCTGGCCGACGCTGCGCGGAGAGAGCATCGCGCTCGATCTCGGCGCGTCGATCGGCGCGGATGCGCCGCATCTGGTCGATATGGCGATGATGGGCGCGGCGATGGCGCGTATCGTGTTTGGCCATGAGCGGCCAACGGTGGGGCTGCTTAATGTCGGCGTCGAAGAGATCAAAGGCGTTGAGGAAGTTCGAGAGGCAGGACGGCTCCTGCGTGAAATGAATTCGCAGGATTTCGAGTATCACGGATTTGTCGAGGGCGACGATTTGGGGCGTGGAACGGTGGACGTCGTGGTGACGGAAGGTTTTGCGGGCAACATTGCGCTGAAGGCAGCGGAAGGCACGGCGAAGCAGATCGGCGAATATCTGCGCGCGGCGATGCGCCGGACCTGGCGGGCGCAACTCGGCTATCTGCTGGCGCGCGGAGCGTTTCGCGCGGTTTCCGACAAGGTCGACCCGCGCAAGGTGAATGGCGGCGTCTTCCTCGGCCTGAACGGGCTGGTGGTGAAGAGTCACGGCGGCACGGATGCGGAAGGATTCGCGAGTGCGATCGACATCGGCTACGACGTCGCCCGCCATGAACTGGTGTCGCGCATCGCCAAGGCAATCGGCCATGCGGAAAACCGTATCCCCGACGTGACGGAAGATCGGGCCGCATCGTGAGTAAAATTCGCTCGGTTGTCCGCGGTGTGGGCGGCTATCTGCCTGCGCACACCCTCACCAATGCCGACCTCGCCAAGAAGGTGGACACGTCCGACGAATGGATCGTGCAGCGCACGGGCATTCGTGAGCGGCACATCGCGGCCGACGGGGAGAAAACGTCCGATCTTGGGCTGGCGGCGGCGCGCGCGGCGCTCAAGAATGCCGGTATCGGCGCGGATGCAATCGACCTGATCGTGCTCGCGACGTCGACACCGGACCAGACCTTTCCCGCAACCGCCGTGACCATCCAGGACGGGCTCGGCATCACGCGCGGTGCTGCCTTCGACATGCAGGCGGTGTGCTCGGGCTTCGTGTTCGCGCTGGCGACCGCCGATCAATTCCTGCGCAGCGGCGACTTCAAGTGCGCGCTGGTGATCGGGGCGGAAACCTTCTCGCGGATTCTCGACTGGTCCGACCGCGGGACGTGCGTCTTGTTCGGCGACGGGGCGGGTGCCGTGGTGCTCGAGGCAAGCTCGGATTCGGGCGAGCGGGGCGTGCTGACCACGAAGCTCCGCTCCGACGGACGGCATCGCGCGAAGCTCTATGTCGACGGCGGTCCGTCTTCCACCGGCACCGTCGGACACCTGCGCATGGAAGGACGCGAAGTGTTTCGCCACGCCATCGGCATGATCACGGACGTGATCGAGGATGCTTTTGCTGTGACGGGGTACAATGCGAGCGACGTGGACTGGTTCGTGCCCCATCAGGCGAACAAGCGAATCATCGACGGAAGCGCGCACAAGCTCGGCATTGCCGCCGAGAAGATCGTGACGACGGTCGATCGGCACGGCAACACATCGGCGGCGTCGATTCCGCTCGCGCTTTCGGTTGCGAGCGAGGATGGGCGCATCAAGAAGGGCGATTTGGTGCTTCTGGAAGCGATGGGCGGCGGCTTTACCTGGGGATCGGCGCTTATTCGATGGTGAGTGTGACTGCAAAGCCGCAGCACACGGGAATCCTTGCGCGCGCTGGCTCCGCCGATGAAGCACGCTGCTTTCGTAGCGCCCACCCCTGACAGATGCTTGTTTATGCTTGTCTATTTGGTTGACCGCTGCCGCGGTCCTGAATATCGTTTGTAAAACAGAAAGATAGACGAACCGCCACAATTTAGAGGGGGCTGGCATGGCGGGCATGACCATTACACGGGCGGATCTCAGCGAGGTCGTTTACCAGAAGGTGGGGCTGTCGCGGACCGAATCGGCGGCGCTCGTCGAGCTGGTGCTGCGGGAACTGACCGACTGCCTGGCGCGGGGCGAGAACGTCAAACTTTCGTCCTTCGGATCGTTCATCGTTCGGCAAAAAGGGCGGCGCATCGGCCGCAACCCCAAGACCGGCGAAGAAGTCCCGATCGAGCCGAGGAGGGTGATGGTGTTCAAACCATCGAATATATTAAAGAGCCGAATCAACGATCGCCACGACAAGAAGCGCTGAGGGAAACCCGTGGGACTGGCGGTGGAAAAAGGACCCGATGCCTTTCGCACCATCAGCGAGGTGGCTGAAGACCTCGACCTGCCACAGCACGTTCTGCGCTTCTGGGAAACGCGCTTTGCCCAGATCAAGCCGCTGAAGCGCGGCGGGGGACGGCGCTACTACCGGCCCGACGACATCGATCTCCTGCGCGGCATCCGGCATCTCCTGTACGGAGACGGCTACACGATCCGCGGCGTGCAGCAGATCCTGCGCGAGCAGGGTGTGCGGCATGTGCAATCGATCGGCCGTTCAGCGGAAGTGGACGCGCCCAAGCCGGCGCCCGGTTTCAATTCCGGGTTTCGCGCGGGCGGCACCGTGGACGATCGTCCCTCCGCACCGCGCGACGGCGGCATGGCGCTGATCGATCTTTTGCCTTCGCTGCGCTCCAGCCGTCCTACGCCGGACCTGCCGCGCGTCGTCGAGGTGCCAATCCCGCAGCAGCGTTCGGCGGTCGATACCGATTCAGACGAAGAGATGCCGCCGTTTCCGTTCCGCCGCGCGCCGGCGCAACTGAGCCCGGCGGAGATGGCGACGCGGCTCGCGCCGCGTCCGCAGGGCGAGCCCGAGACGGCGGGTGCCATCCGACCACAGTCCTTTATCCGGCCCGTGGAGTCGCGGGTCGTCGGCGGTGATACGTCGCGGCTGTCGGCGGAGGCCGTACGGCTCTTGAAGGCGACGTTGTTCGAGCTCGGCGAATGCAAGCGCCTGCTCGACGCCGGGCGCGAAGAACCGGCCTAAACGACTCGTTGCACCGATCTCACGACCGTAGAGGCCGCCCGCGAGGCGGCCTTAGACGTCGATGGCGAGGGAAACCGAGCCGATCAGCGCGACCCAGGCCGACGTGGTGTCGCCAAGCACGGGCGCGGTGCGGCTCTGGGTAATGCGCGAGATCAGGCTGCGAGCGGCCTTCAGCGCCGGTCCAATCCGCGTCTCACGAAGCTTTGCTTTTGCGGCGAGCTGAAGCTGGAGCAACCGATTGTAGGCGATGCCCTTCGCCGTAACGGGGAGATAAGCGTCTCCGAGCAGCGAATGCTGGTCGCAGTATCCGAATTTGTACGGCTCGTCGCCGATACCGTAATCGAAAACGGTGTCGCCACGCTCGAGGTGCTGCCGAAGGAGCCACTCCGCGAGCAGACGGCCCGGCGCGAAGGGGCGCCATTCACCGGCCTCGTAGCCTGGCACGAGGTCGATATAGTGGCCGTTGCTGTAGAGGCCCCAGTTGGCGGCGATGACACGGTCGCCGGCATAGAGTGCGCTGACCTGCACGGCACCGCCTGGGCCGAGCTTGCGTGTCGCATCGGCGTAAAACTGGAGGTAGCCCGGATCTGCGAAGATGTCGTGCGCCGCCGTGTCGGCGAAGCGCTTGCGCTTCATGCGGACGAGTGCGTCGAAGACGCGCTGACGTTCCTGATGCGTGTCGGCGATGCTGAAGCGGATATTGGCGCGCTTCTCCAGGTTGCGCTGGCGGCGACGGGAATCGCGCAGGCTCGGAATCTTTTTTGCTTCAAATTCCTTCCACTCGCCTTGCAGCGTGACGTGGTGACAGGACTCCGGACGATTGCAGGTCGCGAGCGGGGCGAGCGGGTTCGCGATGCCGTCGATCTCCGCCGGCATTTTCTCAAGAAGCGCGAGATCATATGACGGTAGATGGGGCTGCAAACGCTGCCAGAAGTCGGCCGCGTCGAAGCGGAGGCCCTTTACGTCGGGGAACAGAACGGGCGCGTTGTAGTCGCTGACACCGCCGTCGAGGAAACTCAGGATGCGCACGCCGTTCGTGCGCTCGATGCCAAATGCGAGTAGCATAAGCGGCTTTTGGCCATGAGAGCGGACGGCGACAAAGACGGGCTCGATCTGCCGCGCGCGGCCGATCGTTTCGCACCAGATGCGCAGGAGGTCGGCATATTGGAACGGATAGCAATGCGCCTCGCCATGCTCGACCGTGGTCGGCCAGCAATCGGCGAGATCGCCGATATCTGACGTCACCTCGATCCGGAAGGACGTGACTGGTGTCATGGAGCGGTGCGTCAATGCGTCCAGCAAACCTTCACCCCGAAATTGGCTCAACGGTGCGCACCGCGAAAATGCGCGGTACGCGGCATTGAATGCAACATATCCGGGTAAACAATTGGGTTGCCGAGATAGCCGGGATACGGTGAACAGGCCGCGGGCGCCGGTGATGGTTAACGTGCGCTCAAATCGATTGCGGAAAGTCTGCGGTGTTGCGGGCATCGGCGGCGGGCGCGTGTTTCTCCGCTCGCATTAAGACAGATCAGAGAATTGCCGTGGCAGGATGTAGACGATGATCCGAACCAGCGCGTAGAGCATCCACGCATGTCCACCACCGTCGCCGCGCCCATTGCCGTTTCCGGCGCGCGCTTTTCCGAGCGCGGAAGTGAACGCGCGCTTCTCGCAAGAGCACTCGCAGAACTCGGCGTGCAAAACTCCGACGAGTGGGGCTGGGATAATTACGAATGCGTGCTGCGCCATCTGATCGAGCGCAACGGCGCGCGCCAGGTGCTCGAGATCGGCGGGGGGCGGACGGCAAAATTCGAGCTCGACGATCTCGCCAGGATGGGCGTCGAGCTCACGGTGAACGACATT
>JAICQA010000472.1 GCA_025929595.1 Xanthobacteraceae bacterium | reverse complement strand
GCAATACACCCGGCAGGATCTCGAGGCAGCGCAAGCGGTCGGCCAGACGCTGCATATCCAGGTGCTGGGCCTTGCCGTCATCGCGCCGGACGTTTCGCCTGAACTCGCGCGCGCGACGATCGCCTCCGTTCACGTGTTGGGCGCGCTGCAAGCGAGCCCTGCAGTCAAGGCCGCGCTGCGTGAGCGCATCCGCTGATCGCGCGCGCGAAAGCCTGCGCAGCGATTCAATCCCTACAATCGACAGACAGGAACCAGCACGATGATCCATTTGAACGCGGACATGACGGAAGCCACGCGCCTCACACGCGAGGGCAGACTGAAAGAGGCGATGGCCGTTCTGCGCGGCGGCGTGATTCCGGGCTCGCGCGGCACGGACAGCAATGCGCCGCATGAAGCGAGTGAGCGAACGTCGGCTCTGATGTCGGCTGGCCTCCTCGATCGCCTGCGCAAACTTGGCGCCAAAGGCGGGCTCGACGGCCTGTTCGGCCGCGCCGCGCGGCCCGCGCCGGCGCCGCTGCCCGACGGCGCGACGTTTGCGGCGCACAGCTTCGCCAACGCGGCGGGCAGCCGCATGTACAAGCTCTATGTGCCGAGCGGCTACAAAGGTGAGCCGGTGCCGCTCGTGGTGATGCTGCACGGGTGCACGCAGTCGCCCGACGATTTCGCAGCCGGCACTCGGATGAACGAGTTGGCGGAAGAGCAAACCTTCCTTGTTGCTTACCCGGCGCAGGCACAATCGGCCAATGCGTCGAAATGCTGGAACTGGTTCAACGGTAACGACCAGCGGCGCGATGCTGGCGAGCCCTCGCTGATCGCGGGGATCACGCGGCAAATCATGCGCGACTTTGCCGTCACGCCGGGCCGCGTCTATGTCGCCGGATTGTCCGCGGGCGGCGCGGCGGCGGCGGTCATGGGCGCGACCTATCCTGATCTTTATGCCGCGATCGGCGTCCATTCCGGGCTCGCCTGCGGGGCGGCGCGCGACGTGCCGTCCGCTTTTGCCGCGATGCAGGGCGGCGGCCTTGCCGGACAATTCGCGCACCGCCCCGGAGCACGCGTCGTTCCGACCATCGTCTTCCACGGCGACGGCGACAAGACGGTCAACCCGGTGAACGGCGACCGCGTTATTGCCCAGTCGAAGGCCGCGGCCGATCTTGCGGCTACGGTCGAACGCGGCAAAGCACCCGGCGGCATGCGCTACACTCGCACGATCCAGACCGATGACGAGGGACGACCCGTGCTGGAGCAATGGGTGCTGCACGGCGCGGGCCACGCATGGTCTGGCGGCAGCGCGGCAGGGTCCTATACCGATCCGCGGGGGCCCGACGCGAGCCGCGAGACGATCCGCTTCTTCCTCCAGCGCCCGGGCGGATGAGGACTGAATGGCGAAGCTCGTCACCATCTACGGCATCAAGAACTGCGACACGATGAAGAAGGCGCGCGCCTGGCTCGACAAGCGCGGCATTGCTTACGATTTCCACGACTACAAGGCGCAAGGCATCGAGCGGAAGAAGCTCAAAACATGGTCGAAGGAAGGGGGTTGGGAGGCGCTGCTTAACCGCGCCGGCACGACCTTCCGCAAACTGCCGGAGAAGGAGCGGGAAGGGATCACCGAGAAGAAGGCGATTGCCCTCATG
>JAICQA010000054.1 GCA_025929595.1 Xanthobacteraceae bacterium | reverse complement strand
CTGGTGGCCGGCGACGACGGCTACAAGGACGCCAAAGAGTTCATGCGCATGCTCATGCCGAGCCACGCAAAGAACGTGAAGCCATACAAGGACGCGCAGCCTCTGTTCGTGCGCTACGGCGTCGAAAGCCAGCTCGACGCGATGTTCTCGCCGGTCGTGCAGCTCAAATCCGGCGGTTACATCGTCATCAATCCGACCGAGGCGCTGGTCGCGGTCGACGTGAACTCGGGCCGCTCGACGCGCGAGCATCACATCGAGGACACGGCGCTCCGTACCAACATGGAAGCCGCCGAAGAAGTGGCGCGTCAGCTCCGCCTGCGCGACCTCGCGGGTCTGATCGTCATCGACTTCATCGACATGGAGCAGAAGCGCAACAACCGCTCGGTCGAGCGGATGCTGAAGGACTGCCTGAAGCACGATCGCGCGCGCATCCAGGTCGGACGCATCTCGCATTTCGGCCTGATGGAGATGTCGCGTCAGCGCATCCGCACGGGCGTGCTCGAGTCCTCCACCATCCCCTGTGCGATCTGCGGCGGCACCGGCCATGTGCGCTCGGTCTCGTCGGTCGCGCTGCACCTGCTGCGCTCGCTCGAAGAGCAACTCATCAAGAATTCGAGCCACGACCTCATCGTGCGCACCAAGTCCGACGTCGCGCTCTATCTGCTCAACCAGAAGCGCGCGCACCTGCGGGAACTGGAGCAACGGTTCGGCGTCAACATTCTCATTCAGGCCGACGCAGCCCTTTCGGGTCAGCAGTATTTCGCGGTCGACCGCGGCCCGCCTGCGCGGCCACCGGTGGCCGCGCCCGTCACGCGCGTTGCGCCGGACTCGGTCGCGCCGGAAGTCGAAGAGGACGAAGAGGACATAGAGGTCGAGGCGGATTCCGGGTCCGAAACGGACGAAGAGTCCGACGAAGCTCCGCAGCACGGCCGCGAGCATGGCGAGCAAGGTGAAGACGGCGAGCATGGCCGTGGGCGCCGCCGCCGGCGCAGGCGCCGCGGACGCGGGCGGGGCCGTGAAGGACAGGAACATGCGCCGTTCGGCGAAGAGCGTCCGCAGGAACATCGCGCGGAAAGCCATTCGGAAACCGCTGACGGCGACGAAGGCGATGACGGTGAAGCGGCCGGCCAACCCAATGACGGTGGCGAGCATCGTCATGCCGACGACGGAGACGGCGGCCAACGCCGCAGGCGGCGCCGTGGACGGCGCGGGGGCCGGCGCAATCGACGCGACCGCGGCGAGCAAGACGAGCACCGCGCGCCGGGAGCGGAAGGTGAACAGCGCCCTGCGGCTCACCATGAAGAACAATTCGAGTCCGGCGGCGATCCGTTCCGTTCGGTGACCGAGCCCGCACCCGAACCGCGCTACGAGAACGCCGCGCCGATACAGGAACGCACGCCCGAGCCCGGGCTCGCGCCGCAACCGGAGCCCGAACCCCGGCGCAAGTCGACAGTGCGTGAGCGATTCTTCGGCCGCGCCGATCCGGCACCCGAAGAGTCCGCGCGCGAGGAGTCCGCGCAACCGCAACCGGCCAACGGCGATTCGGAGTCGATGAGTCCCGACCGCCCGCGCCGCTCAGGTTGGTGGAACCGCGGCCGCTAGCTGCTAGGATCGCCCCGCACAAGCGAAGGGTTGGTCCATGCGTATCGTTTCGACCGGGTTTGCGACCTGCCTTGCGCTGGCCGCATCAGCCGGGATCGCCAGCGCGCAATCCGCGCCGGCGCTCGTCGTCAACGACCTCAATCACCGCGCCGGACCGTCGTCGAACGCGCCGTCTTACGGCGTCATCCGCGGCGGCACGACGATTGAAGCCGGTCCGTGCGGCGGCGGCTGGTGCCAGGCGTTCCTGAACGGCAATCCGGGTTTTGTCAGTCAGCAATATCTCGATTTCGGCGGTCCGCCGCCGGGCGGCTACTACGCCGCCCCGCCGTCTCCTCCGCCCCCGCCCGGTCCTGCGGTGATTTACGCACCTCCACCACCGCCTTATCCGGCCTATCCGCCGTATCATCGGTCGTGGGACTCACGGCGCTGGTGAACGACGTTACGGCGCGGCTAACACCGCGCCGCCAACGTCCAGCACCGTGAGTGACCGCACGCCGCCCGCAGGCGACTCCCACTCCATCGCCTGACCGGCGGTCATGCCGATGAGCGCGGCGCCGACCGGTGTGAGCACGGACAGACGTCCGGCGGAAATATCCGCCTCGCCCGGGTAAACGAGCGTCACCGTCCGCTCCAGGCCCGTCACGTCGTCGCGATAGCGGACGCGCGCGTTCATGGTCACGAGCCGTTCGCTCGCGTCCTCGGGTTCGATCAGGTGCGCGCGCTCGATCTCGCGCGCGAGAAATTTCGCCGCGTGGGTATGAGCCTGCGCGAGGCCACGCAGGCGATCGAAGTCGACCGTGGTGACGGCAATGGGGGGCAGGTTTGCCATGTTCGCCATGACAATTCTCCTTCAAAGATTAGACGCGCGAGCGCGCCTTTCGGTTCATTCCGTTAAGAAAATAAGGAAGCGAATCCCGGACGAGCGAAATCGTCCGGGCTAAATGCCTGCGTGCAGGCAGCCCGCGCGGTACTGTTTGCGGCGGATCGTGCTTCTCATCATCGGTAAGAGATATGCCTGAACGGAGCGAAGTCAAGCACCGGGCACGGCCAAAGCAATCAGCCCGCCCGCAACGGCGCACAGGACGACCACGAGCCAGGGCGGCGTCTTCCATAGATAGAGCAGCAGGAAGGCCGCAGCACCGAGCGCAAAATCAGCGCCGCTCCTGATCCCCGCGGTCCAGACCGGGTCATAAAGCGCAGCGAGCAAAATGCCGACAACTGCCGCGTTCACGCCGCGCAGCGCGGCTTGCGCGTCGGGCCGCGCGCGCAACCGATCCCAGAATGGCAATGCGCCGACGACGAGCAGAAAGGACGGCAGAAAGATCGCGACGAGACAAAGCAGTGCGCCCGCAAGTCCGTTCGGCGCGGGACTCATGACGACGCCGAGATAAGCGACGAACGTAAAGAGAGGTCCGGGCACTGCCTGCGCCGCGCCATATCCGGCCAGAAATGTGTCGCGGCTGACCCAGCCGGGTGGCACCACTTCCGCTTCGAGCAACGGCAGCACCACATGGCCACCCCCGAAGACCAGCGAGCCCGCGCGATAGAACGCGTCGAAATAAGCAATCACCTGATTGCCGGACGTGCGCGCAAGAAACGGCAAAAGGGCGAGCAGAGCGAAAAACACGATGAGCGCCGCGACGGCGGCGGTTCGCCCCACCGGAACGTTCAGCCGGCCCTCCGCGTGCGTGGCGCCATCGCGCAGCAGCCAATATCCAACGACGCTGCCGAGCAAGATCGCTCCGATCTGCGCGAAGGCCGTCGGTATGAAGAGCACGAGAACGGCGGCGGCCACAGCGAGTGTCGCGCGTTTGCGGTCGGGTGCGAGCGTGACCATCATGCCCAGAACGGCCTGCACAACGACCGCTACCGCTGCGACCTTCAAACCCTGCAGCCAGCCCGAGCCCGTAGCGCCACCAAGCGCTTCGATGCCATAGGCAAAGAGAACGAGGGCGAGAGCCGACGGCAGCGTGAAGGCGAGCCACGCGACCAGCGCGCCGGGATAGCCGGCGCGCAGGAGGCCGAGTCCCATCCCGACCTGGCTCGACGCGGGGCCGGGCAGGAACTGACAGAGCGCGACGAGATCGGCATAGGACTTGTCGCTCAGCCATTTGCGCCGTTCGACGAACTCGGTGCGGAAATATCCGAGATGGGCGACAGGTCCTCCGAAGGAGGTCAGGCCGAGCTTGGCGAAGGCTTCGAGGACTTCGAGAACGGAGCCCTTGAGCGCCGGCTGCGGCGATTTTGCCTGGCTTTCTTTTTTCTTTGTCACGCCCCGCTCAACCGCTGTGCTTCAGCCACTTCCCGATACGCTCGACCGCTTCGTGCATTTCCGCCGCCGGGCCGGCATAGCAGAACCGCACGAACTGATTGCCTCGCCGCGTGTCGAAATCGACGCCCGCGGTCGCCGCGACATGCGTCTCCTGCAACATGCGGCGCGCGAAATCGAGACTGTCGTTCGAGAAGCGCGAGACATCCGCGTAAAGATAGAACGCGCCGTCCACCGGCAGGAAATGTTCGAGCCCTGCTTTGGGCAGGCCCTCAATGAGGATGCGGCGGTTCTCTTCGTATCCGTGCTTGACCCCGTCCATCTCCGCGCGGCCATCGAAGGCAGCGACGGCGGCAATCTGCGAAAGCGTCGGCACGGAGATCGCGAGGTTCTGTTGCAGGCGTTCAACATTGCGCACGAGCGGCTCGGGCACGACCATCCAGCCGACGCGCCAGCCGGTCATGCAGAAATATTTCGAGAAGGAGTTGATCACGAGCGCGTCGTGATCGATCTTCGCCGCGGTAGCGGCGGGAAACGCGTAGTCGAGGCCGTGATAAATTTCGTCGGAGATGAACCTGATGCCCGCGTCATGGCAGGCGCCAATCAGCTCCTTCAGCACCTCCTCGCGTACCATGGTGCCGGTGGGATTGGCGGGACTCGCGACAATCACGCCCTGTAATGGCTTGCGCGCGTGCTCGGCGATCAGTGCTTCCCTGGTGAGCGCCCAGCGCGTGTTCTCGGAAATCTCGATCGCCACCGGCTCGCAGCCGAGTGCGGTCAGGATATGCCGGTACGGCGGATAGCCGGGTTCTGCGACGGCGACGCGGTCACCGGGCTCGAACATCGCCAGGAACGCGAGGACGAAACCGCCCGACGAGCCCGTCGTCACAACGATGCGCGCCGGATCGACCTCCGCCCCATATGTCTCGGCGTAGTGGCGAGCGATGCGCGCTCTGAGCGGTGGAATTCCCAATGCCTCCGTGTAGCCGATGCGGCCGACATCGAGCGCGGCACGAGCCGCCGCAATCGCCGTCCGCGGCGCCGCCGCCGCAGGCTGCCCCACTTCCATGTGAATCACATGACCGCCCGCGTCCTCGATGCGAGCCGCGGCGGTCATGACATCCATCACCATGAAGGGCGGAACGTCTCCGCGCTTTGAAGGCCGCAGGAGCGTTCGCGCAGCCGCCATGTTCAATTTTGACTGGTCTTTCAACATCGGATCGGCTCTATGCCGCGCTCTCGCCGCATTCGGACGGTGTGAGGGTAGCGGCGCATTTGCGGATTGCTTCGTGACCAATGGGCGCGTTGACCCTCATGCGGCTCACCCGTAGCGTGCCTCGAAACCCGCGAAAAAGCGGCTGGATTTCATGACTAGACTGACAAGAGCTAGCAGGACGCGCGGGCACGGGCCAGCGGTTGCGCGGCGCATGGCCGCGCTCGTCCTGACCACAGCGCTTCTGCTCCCCGCCCCGGTCCGGGCGCAGGGACCGAAGCTCAACGTGATCCGCGACGCGGAGATCGAAGATCTCCTGCGCGACTATACACGGCCGATCCTGCGCGCCGCCAAGCTCGGCGGCCAGAATGTCGAGGTCGTCATGCTCGGCGACCGCAGCTTCAATGCCTTCGTGGCCGACGGCCGCCGCATCTTCGTCAATGTGGGCGCACTCTATGACTCCGAGACGCCGAACCAGTTGATCGGCGTCCTCGCGCACGAGGCCGGGCATATCGCCGGCGGCCATCTTGCGAGACTGCGCGATCAGATTGCCAATGCCCAGACCGCGTCGATCGTCGCCATGTTGCTGGCGCTGGGCGCGGCGGGCGCCGGCGCGGCAGCGGGTGTACAAGGTGTCGGCCAGGCGATCCCGGGTCTCGTCATGGGGCCACAGGAGATGATTCGGCGTTCGCTGCTCGGCTATGTCCGCCAGCAGGAAGAAGCCGCCGACCGCGCCGCGGTGAACTTCCTCAACGCGACCGGCCAGTCCACTAAGGGTATGCTCGAGACCTTCGCGCGCTTCGCCGATCAGGCGATGTTCCTGTCGCGCTCGGTCGATCCATACACAATGAGCCACCCGATGCCGCGCGAGCGCATCGCGGCGCTGGAAAATCTCGCGCGGTCGAGCCCACATTACAACCGTAAGGACCCGCAGGACCTGCAGCATCGCCACGACATGGCCCGCGCCAAGCTCTCGGGTTTCATCGACCGGCCGGACGCGGTCATGCGCCGTTATGCGGCGTCGAACAACAGCATGCCGGCCCGCTACGCACGCGCGGTCTCGACGTATCGCCATGGCAACGTCAATTCGGCCATCCGGCAAATCGACGGGCTGATCGCGGAAGAGCCGGGCAATCCCTATTTCCAGGAAGTGAAGGGTCAGGCGCTCTTGGAAAGCGGACGCGCGCGGGAGGCAATCGCACCGTTGCGGCGCGCCGTGGCGCTGTCGAACGGCTCTCCCCTTATCCGCATGATGCTCGGTCAGGCGCTGGTACAGTCCGGCGACAAATCGGTGGCCGCGGAGGCCATCGCCGAATTGCGCCAGGCGCTGTCGCGCGAGCCCAGCGCGTCGATCGGCTACCGGCAGCTCGCCATCGCGCTCGGCCGTCAGGGCGATCAGGCCAATGCAGCGCTTGCCTCGGCGCAGGCCAGCTTCAATGACGGCGATTTCAGCACCGCCAGGCAACTCGCCGCCCGCGCCCAACGCGAACTCGCGAAAGGTTCGCCCGGCTGGCTGCGGGCTGAAGATATTGTGAATTACAAGCCGCCGAAAATTCAGCATAACTGAGCGGCCTCAGGAGATTCTTCGATGAACCGGCATTTTTCGTTCCGCGCGGCCGCCGCCGCGCTGCTTTGCGCCGCCGCCGTGCTGACGGCCGCGGTGCTGCCCGCCGGCGCGATCTCGCCGTCCGACAAGCCGGAGGTCGAGAAGATCATTCGCGAGTACCTGCTCGCGAATCCCGAAATTCTGCGCGACGCGATGATGGAATTGCAGCGGCGCGAAGCGGAAGCGGAATCGAAGGAGCGCGCCGCCGCGGTCAAGACACATGAAAAACTGATCTTCGACTCGCCGCGCGGCGTGGTCGTCGGCAACCGGCAGGGCGATGTCACCGTCGTCGAATTCTTCGATTACAACTGCGGCTACTGTAAACGTGCGCTCGAAGACATGATGACGATCATGAAGGCGGATCCCAAGATCAAGTTCGTGCTCAAGGAATTTCCGGTGCTCGGGCCGGGCTCGATCGAGGCCGCGCAGGTCGCAGTCGCGGTGCGGATGCAGGACAAGGACGGCAAGAAGTATCTCGACTTTCACCAGCGCCTGCTGGCGTCGCGCGGCCAGGCCGACGGAGCCAAAGCTCGAGCGGCCGCGAAAGACGCGGGCGTGGACATGGCGCAGCTCGAGCGCGATCTCAAGAGCGACGAGATCAAGGCGACGCTCGTCGAGAGCCATCGGCTCGCCGACGCTCTCGGTATCAACGGCACGCCGAGCTACATCATCGGCGGCGACGTGGTGCCCGGCGCGGTGGGTGCCGACAAACTGCGCGGCCACATCGCATCCGTCCGCAAATGCGGACAGGCGGTCTGCTAGGCACGCCGGTCAGTAAACGCCGATCAGCTTGATTCCCGCGACGATCAACACGACGCCGAGCGCCTTCAATATTCTCTCAGGCGCCCAGCGGATGCCCAAAGTCGTCCCGATCAGCGCGCCGAGGACGACGACTGCCGCATAGATCGGAAGGTCGTCAGGCAGCGTGCCGACCGCAGTGACATTGCCAAGCAGCCCGGCGATCGAATTGCCAAGGATGAAGACCGCCGCGATCCCCGAAGCAACTTTTGTGCTCGACCAGCCTGCAAACAAAAGCAGCGGTGAAAGAAAAATTCCGCCGCCTGTACCGGTCAGCCCTGCGAGCAGCCCGATTGCGGCGCCGACCAGAATGCCGACAACGACCGGCTGCTCGGCAGGTTCTCGGTTGACGATAAAGTCCGCGGGCAGAAGCAAGCGCGTGCCGCTGATGAGCAGAACGATGCCGACGATGGGGCGATAGTATGCGCCAGGAAGCTGGATTGCTCCGCCGATGAACGCGAACGGCACCGCACCGACCATGAGCGGCCAGGCCGTCCGCCATCGAAACAGGCCCGCACGCAAGTAGCGAACCGAACCGATTGTCGCGACCAGAATGTTGAGCGCGAGCGCCGTCGGACGCATGACTGCGGGCGCCATGCCAAACAGCGCCATCAATGCGATATAGGCGGAAGCACCGGCATGGCCGACGGAAGAATAAAGAACGGCGCCGGCAAACATCGCGGCTGCCAGCAGCAGCACATGGATTTCAGGCATGAGGCACTCGTGCGGTGAGGAAGGCGGCCCGTGAATCGTCGCACCGACGAGTTGCAAGGTCTGCTTACGGCAGGACCAGGGAGCCGACGCACACTATCTCACGACGCCGTCGACGATCCACCCGTTAAGGGCCTCGGCCGGCCGGGCTTCCCCCCGGCCATCGGGCTTCCTATAAGGGTCGCCCAGCCGGCCAGCGAGGCCGGGTAGCGGCGATCCCGGCCCCTCATGCCCAGTCTGATTTACGTCATCAACGGCCCCAATCTGAACCTGCTCGGCAAGCGGGAGCCCGAGAAATACGGGCGCGCCACGCTCGACGACGTGGAGACGCTGTGCCGGGACACCGCGCAAAAGCACGGCTACGAGATTGAATTCCGACAGTCGAACAAGGAAGGCGAATTGATCGACTGCATCCAGGAGGCGGGCAAGAAGAACGCCGCCGGCATCGTCATCAATCCGGCCGGTTACACGACCACCTCGATCGCCATGATGGATGCGATCCTTGGGGTCGGCCTTCCGACCGTGGAAGTTCACATCACGAACATCCACGCGCGCGAAAGCTTCCGCCACAATTCCTATATTTCCAAAGCCGCCCGCGGCGTCATTTGCGGACTCGGTGTCGACGGCTACGCGCTGGCGATTTCCGGCCTCGCGGGCATCCTGAAAAAGAAGTGAGCGCATGGCCAGCCGCAAGATCGAAATCGACTCCGACCTGATCGACCAGCTCGCGAAGCTGCTGGACACGAACAACCTGTCCGAAATCGAAGTGCAGCATGGCGATCAACGCCTGCGGGTGGCGCGCGGCGGAACGGTGGTCGCCGCGCCCGTTGCCGCACCGGTAGCCCTCGCCGCCGTGCCTACTGCGGCCGCGCCGGCGGACCTGAAGCGTCATCCGGGCGCGGTCAATTCGCCGATGGTCGGCACCGCCTATCGCTCGCCAGAGCCGGGCGCAAAGACCTTCGTCGAGGAAGGCACCGAAGTCGCCGCCGGTCAGACGCTCCTCATCGTCGAAGCAATGAAGACGATGAACGCGATCCCCGCCCCGCGCGCGGGCAAGATCACGAAGATTCTCTTCGAAGACGGGCAGCCGGTGGAGTTCGGCGAGCCGCTGATGATCCTCGAGTGAGAACGAGTCCGGAATGTTCGACAAGATCCTGATCGCGAACCGCGGCGAGATCGCGCTGCGCGTGCTGCGCGCGTGCAAGGAGCTCGGCATTTCGACGGTCGCGGTACATTCGACGGCCGACGCCGACGCGATGCATGTGAAGCTCGCCGACGAAAGCGTCTGCATCGGTCCGCCGCCCGCGCGTGAGTCCTATCTCAATATTCCATCGCTCCTCGCGGCCTGCGAGATCACCGGCGCGGAAGCCGTGCATCCGGGCTACGGATTCCTGTCCGAGAATGCGCGGTTCGCGGAAATCCTGCGCGATCATGGCATCACCTTTATCGGTCCCTCGCCGGAACATATCCGCGTCATGGGCGACAAGATCGAAGCCAAGCGCACCGCCAAGCGCCTCGGAATTCCGGTCGTGCCGGGCTCCGAAGGCGGCGTCACTTCGGATGCCGAAGCGCACAAGATCGCCAAGCAGATCGGCTTTCCCGTGCTCGTGAAAGCCGCGGCCGGCGGCGGTGGGCGCGGCATGAAGGTCGCAAAAGATGAGGCCTCGCTTTCCAACGCGCTCGCGACGGCGCGCTCGGAAGCCAAGGCAGCGTTCGGCGACGACGCGGTCTATCTCGAAAAATATCTCGGCAAGCCGCGCCACATTGAAATCCAGGTGCTGGGCGACGGGCGCGGCAACGCGGTGCATCTCGGCGAGCGCGACTGCTCGCTGCAACGCCGTCATCAGAAGATTTGGGAAGAAAGCCCCTCGCCCGCACTCAACGCCGAAATGCGCGCGAAGATCGGCGACACGGTCGCGACCGCCATGCGCGACCTGAAGTATCTCGGCGCCGGCACGGTCGAATTCCTGTACGAAGACGGCGAGTTCTATTTCATCGAGATGAACACCCGCCTGCAGGTCGAGCATCCCGTGACCGAGATGATCACCGGCATCGACCTCGTGAACGAGCAGATCCGAATCGCCGCCGGCAATCCGCTCGCGATCACGCAGAAGGACGTCACCTTCGAGGGCCACGCCATCGAGTGCCGCGTGAATGCCGAGAACCCGCGCACCTTCACGCCCTCGCCCGGCCGCATCAGCTACTACTATCCACCCGGCGGACTCGGCGTGCGCATCGACAGCGCGATCTATCAGGGCTACTCGATCCCGCCTTTCTATGACTCCCTGATCGGCAAGCTGATCGTCTACGGCAAGACGCGCAACGAATGCCTGTCGCGGCTGCGGCGCGCGCTTGACGAATATGTCGTGGACGGCATCGAGACGACGCTGCCGCTGTTCCGCCAACTCGTACGCAACCCCGACATCATCAACGGCGAATACGACATCCACTGGCTGGAAAACTATCTCGCCGAGGGATAGCCTGATCTCCTCTTTGGGGGCGATCCAATGATCCGCGTTTTGACTTGCCTTATGATGTTGGCGTTGCCGGCTCTGCCGGCGCAGGCGCAGAAGCAGGAGTCGCTTCAGGTCGGCGGCAAGCAGGTCACGCTGCACGTTCCCGCCAACGCGCGCGCGAGCGCCATCCTCATTCCCGGCAAGGGCGGCGTCAGTCCGGACGATCCGCTGCTGCGCAATCGCGCCGCGCTGAACGCGCAGGGCATTGCGACACTCACAGTGCCGCACGGTACTGTCATCGGCGAAGCGATCAAATACATGCGCACGGTGAAGGAGCCGGTGGGACTCGTCGGCATGAGCGCCGGCGTGAGTTTCGCGGGACGCGCCGTCGGCAGGGGCGCGAAACCCGACAGCGTTGTGCTGATCTCGGGCTCGCTCATGCCGCCCGGAAAATTGCCCGCGCAGCAGGGTATCAAATCGCCATCGGCAATGCCGCGCACGCTTGTCCTGCACAACAAGAACGACGCCTGCGACCTCACGCCGGTCTCGGCGGTCGAGCCGTTCGTCAAATGGGCGGGCGGCAGGGCGTCCTTGCAATGGATCGGCGGCAGCGGCGGCGGCAAGGATCCGTGCGGTCCGAACTCGGCGCACGGCTTCATGGGTGCGGACGGTCAGGTGGTCGGCGCCATCGTCGGT
>JAICQA010000351.1 GCA_025929595.1 Xanthobacteraceae bacterium | reverse complement strand
GGTTTAGCAAACCGCCGCCTTCAGCCTCTCGGCCACGACTCCGGTGTTGAAGACCTAAGTTTCCCAGCGTTTCAAGTCAAATTGCTGCTGAGTAGCCGCAGCGCAATCAGGCGGCGCTGCGCTGGAGCGCCACCGGCTCCACCGTGCGCTCGAACAGCATCCGCCGTTCGAACAATGTGGAGCGGAAGAACGGATGACGACGAAGAATCCGCTCGCGCGCCGCTGGATAATCCAGCGTCATCAAGCTGAGCGGTTTGGTGAGCGTCAGATAGGACCGCGGGGGACAAACCTCTCGATGACCGAATACCCGCTTGTAGAACGCCTGATGCTCTGTCCTCACCGTAGCGAGAACCAGATCCGTTTCGAAATATTCTGCCGCCATATAGCCAAGACGTACCGTGAGATAAGGCAGTTCGGGATAGCGCCGCGCCACGGCCCAATCGGCGACAAACCGGCTCGGATCGACGATGGTTTTGCCGGCCTCAATCTCCGATTTGAGAATTTCCGGAAAGACCTCCATCGCCGGCGTGTCGGTGCTTCCGGCTTGGGCCACATGGAGTCGGAACGAACTGGCCAACAGGCCGTCGATATAGACCCCAAACGTCCAGGTATTTTCCAGCTCTTCGAACCTGTCGGCCAACCGCTTGCTGAAGTCGGGCGCAATCGCGCCCTCGCGCAGATATGCGTCATAGCGCATACGGTAGATCGCCTCGCGATCTTCCGCGGATTCGACGCGGCGGTAATCGACGCGCTCAAGCGCGTCGAAAATGCGATCGCTGAAACTTGTCGTCGCAACCTTCGCGACAGCCGTCATAGCCCGCCTCACGCCCGGGACTACAACCGCCCCGTCGGGAAGCGAGGTTAAAGCATTGTAAACATTTGTAAAGTATTAACCATAAAGTTTAATTAACGTGCCGTATCGAAACACCATTTCGCGTCTGAATTGTAATGGAAATTTCGCGCGCGATTTTTGCGCGCACGTTCTTTCTCGCTCGCGCAAAGTCAATATCTGTCAGGGTTTGAAGCGGACTGGAGCCCGCACGACCGGAATCACGCGACCTTGATCGCGGTCAGGGCCGGTCTCACCAGCAATTCGCGGATTCCCGAGCTCGGAATGGCCGGGCTGAAGAGATAACCCTGGGCCTCGTCCACCCCCGCCTCTTGCAGGACGAGTTCGAGTTCTTCGTCGGTCTCAACGCCCTCAACCGTCACCGACAGTCCGAGCTCCTTGCTGAGCCGCGCGACACCGCGCAACAGCGTGCGCGAGCGCTCGCTGCTCGAAATTCCCTGAAGGAAGGAGCGATCGATCTTGACCTTGTGCAGCGGGAAGCTGTGCAGATAGCTCAGACTCGAATAACCGGTGCCGAAATCGTCGAGCGAAATTCGCACGCCCATGTCGCGCAGTTGCGCCAGCACCGCGCGCGTGGCGTTGGTGTCCTGAATGAGCACCGACTCTGTGATCTCAAGCTCGAGCCGTTCCGCCGGCAATCCGGATTTCTCCAACGCCGCCTGCACGGCCTTGACGACGTTGCCGCGCCGGAACTGGATCGGTGAAAGATTGACGGCAACCCGCGTGTCCGCCGGCCACTGCGTGCACTCGTTGCAGGCCTGCATGAGCACCCAGTCGCCGATTTCGACGATCAGGCCCATTTCCTCGGCCAGCGGAATGAATTCCGCCGGCGAGACCATGCCACGATCCGGGTGCGGCCAGCGCAGCAGCGCCTCGCAGGTCGAAATCTTGCGCGACTTCAGGTCGATCAGCGGCTGGTAGTAAAGCCGGAACGAGCCCTCCGACACCGCCCGGCGCAGATCGACCTCGAGATTGCGGCGCGCCTGCGCCTTCACGTCCATGTCGGTCTCGAAGAACCGCCAGGCGCCCCGCCCTTCCGACTTGGTGCGATAGAGCGCCATGTCGGCGTTCTTGAGCAAATGATCGGCGTTCTCGGCGTCGAGCGGCGCGACGGAAATGCCGATACTGGCGCCGATCACCACCTGGTGGTGGTCGATGGCGCACGGCTCGCCGAGCGCCGCCACGACGCGGCGCGCAAGGGAGGATGCGTCGTCCGGCGACGAGATCGGATACTGCAGAATCACAAACTCGTCGCCGCCGAACCGGGCGATGATGTCCGTCGGCCGCGCGATGCGCCGCAACCGTTCGGCCACCACGCACAGCAGCGCGTCACCGAAGGGATGACCCATCGTGTCGTTGATCTGCTTGAACTGGTCGAGGTCGATGAACAGGGCTGCGCAGGCCTCGCCGGTGCGCTTCAGCCGCGACAGCGTCACTTCCATCTGGTCGTGGAAGAATGTCCGGTTCGGCAGCCCGGTCAGCGCGTCATAGCGCGCGAGATGCTCGATCTTCGCCGCCGACGCCTTCTTGTCGGTGATGTCCTCGATCAGCACCACCGAGCCGCGATTCGTCATTGGCTCGAAGGTGAGCGCGAAGGTCCGCCCGTTGCGGGTTTCAATCTCGATGTCCTCGTCGCTCCGCCCCGACGGCCCGTTCTCGATCTCGTCGGCGAGACGCTCCGCGTTTTCTCGCACGAAGGTGCCGGCGCGCATCGAACTGTGCATCAGCTTGCGCGCGCTGATGCCCTGATGCGCATCATCGGCGGAAACGCCGAGCAGTTCCGTGCCGCGCCGATTGATGACCACGAGCCGGCGGTCGGCGTCGAACATGCAGAGGCCGAGCGGCATGTTATTGAGCGCCGCATCGAACCGGCCTGCAAGCAGCGTGTTCTCCCGCGAGGTCACCACCGCATCCATCAGCGTCTCGCGCAGACGGTCGGAGATGAACTTCATCGCGACGAAGAAGTTGATGAACAGGACCGAGTAGATGGCGTAGTAGACGTCGCCGGTCAGCAGCAGCGAAAGCACCATGAGTGGCGCCGCGCAGAGAATCTGGATCGCGACCAGCCGGCTGCTGCCGAAATTCCGTCCGGTAACGCCGATCAGGTAGGCGACCGTGGACGTGATGCTCACGAATTGCACGAACGT
>JAICQA010000172.1 GCA_025929595.1 Xanthobacteraceae bacterium | reverse complement strand
TCGGCACGATCATGGTCCTGGGTTTCATCGCCCTGTTCTGGTCCCTGATTCAGGAGGCTTGGAGCCGGTTCCGCCCGGCGACCGCCGCATAAAATACCTGCCCGGATTGAACCGGGCGGGTCTCCTATCGTATAAGGAATTATGTATGCCAGGCTGGTATCCGCCGGCCGGGCGGAGACGAAAGCGCCATGTCCACGACACCCCGTAGCCGAGAGCCAGCCGCACCTATTCGCGTGGTCCTCGCGCCGCTCGACGACACCTCGACCTTCAAGGACCGCGCCTACGCGTCCCTGAAGGACGTGATCGTGTCGCTCAATGTGTATGAGCAGCCCGGCGAGGTGCGCCTCGACGAGCGTCGCCTCGCGCAGGATCTCGGCATCTCACGCACGCCCGTGCGCGAGGCGATGGCCCAGCTCGAACGCGAGGGCTTCGTCCGCTCCGTGCCACGCCGCGGCATCTATGTCGTGCGCAAGACCAAGCAGGAAGTGATCGAGATGATCACCGCCTGGGCTGCGCTCGAGAGCATGGCCGCGCGGCTTCTGACCGTCACCGGCAAGGACGAGGACATCGCGCAGCTCCGCAAGATGTTCACGAAGTTCGAGAACGGCACGCTGCACGCCAAGCTCGACGAATATTCCGAAGTAAACATCGAATTCCACCAGTCGATCATCCGCATGAGCGGCAACAGCGTGCTCATCGACCTCGCGGAAAATCTCTTCACGCATATGCGGATGATCCGCCGCAAGACGATCGGCGAAAGCGATCGCGCCGACCGCTCGATCCGCGACCACATGAACATCATCGAAGCGATCGAGCGCCGCGAGACGGAGCGCGCCGAGGAACTCGTGCGCATGCACGCGCTCGGCCTCGCCGAACACGTGCGCAAGCACGCCGACTATCTGGACTGATCGAAACCGCAGCCGCAAACGAGCAAGAACTGCGGCGCGCAAGAGCAATAGGGGAACGAGCAATGGCTGAAGCAGCAGTCGCCAAGAAAGCCGAAGTCGCGGACACGCAGGACCTGACGGACGGCTTCCATCTTATCATCGACGCGCTCAAGCTGAACGGCGTCAAGACGATCTACGGCGTCCCGGGCATTCCGATCACGGATTTCGGCCGCATGGCGCAGGCCGAAGGCATTCGCGTCATTTCCTTCCGTCATGAGCAGAACGCCGGTTACGCCGCCTCGATCGCGGGCTACCTCACCAAGCAACCGGGCATCTGCCTCACCGTTTCGGCGCCAGGTTTTCTCAATGGCCTGACTGCGCTCGCGCATGCCACCACCAACTGCTTCCCGATGATCCTGATCTCAGGCTCCTCCGAGCGCGAGGTCGTCGACCTCCAGCAGGGCGACTACGAGGAGATGGACCAGCTCGCGGTCGCCAAGACCATGTGCAAGGCGGCCTATCGCGTGCTCCACGCGCAGGATATCGGCATTGGCGTTGCGCGCGCGATCCGCGCCGCCGTTTCAGGCCGTCCCGGCGGCGTCTATCTCGATCTGCCGGCCAAGCTGTTCGGGCAGGTCATGAATGCCGATGCCGGTGCGAAGTCGCTGGTGAAAGTGATCGACGCCGCGCCCGCGCAGATCCCGGCCGCTGACGCCGTCAAGCGTGCGCTCGACGTGCTGAAGTCCGCGAAGAAGCCGCTCATTATTCTCGGCAAGGGCGCTGCCTACGCGCAGTGCGACGACGCGATCAAGGCGCTCGTGGAAAAGTCCGGCGCGCCATTCCTGCCCATGAGCATGGCGAAGGGCTTGATTCCCGATACGCATCCGCAATGCGCCGGTGCCGCGCGCTCGCTCGTGCTGAAAGACTCCGACGTCGTGATGATGGTCGGGGCGCGCCTCAACTGGCTGCTCAGCCACGGCAAGGGCAAGACCTGGGGCGACGCCCCGAAGAAGTTCATCCAGCTCGACATCGAGCCGAAGGAAATGGATTCGAACGTCGAGATCGTAGCGCCCGTCGTCGGCGACATGGGCTCATGCGTCGACGCGTTGCTCAAGGCGATGGGCGACAAGTGGACGCCCGCGCCGTCGGACTGGGTCAAGACGGTTGCCGCCAAGCGCGACGACAATGTCGCCAAGATGGCGCCGAAGCTGATGAACAACAACTCGCCGATGGATTACCACGGTGCGTTGGGCGTCCTTCGTCAGATCGTGAAGGAGCGTCCCGACGCGATGTTCGTCAACGAAGGCGCGAACACGCTCGACCTCGCGCGCGGCATCATCGACATCTACAAGCCGCGCAAGCGCATCGACGTCGGCACTTGGGGTATTATGGGCATCGGCATGGGCTACTCCATCGCCGCCGCCATCGAAACCGGCAAGCCCGTCCTCGCGGTGGAAGGCGACAGCGCCTTTGGCTTCAGCGGCATGGAGGTCGAAACGATCTGCCGGTACAACCTCCCGGTCTGCATCGTCATCTTCAATAACGACGGCATCTATCGCGGCACCGACGTCAACACCGCCGGCTCCGACCCCGCGACGACCGTGTTCGTGAAGGGCGCGCGTTACGACAAGATGATCGAGGCCTTTGGCGGCGTCGGCGTCAATGCGACAAGCCCCGACGAATTGCGCCGCGCCGTCAACGAAGCGATGGACTCGGGCAAGCCGACCCTCATTAACGCGGTGATCGACCCGGCGGCGGGCAGCGAGTCCGGCCGCATCGGCAATCTGAATCCGCAGAGCGTGGTGAAGAAGAAGTGAACCATTATCCGTTCGTCCCCAATCGCGCTGGCGAGCGCAGCGAGCGGCCAGCGCGACAACTTAAAGTCGCCGCGCCGGGCACTCGCCCAGAACCGGGCTCGTCGGCGCGGCAAGCGGGGACCCAGAGCGGACTAGAAAACTGGATGCCCGCTTGCGCGGGCATGAGCGGAGTTCAGGAGAAGAGCGATGGCTAAGAAGGCCGCCAAGAAGTCGAAGGCAAAATCGAAGAAGCCGGCGAAACGCGCGGCGAAGAAGATGCGCGTCGTCGCCAGGAAGAACGGCGCGAACGGCAACGGCTTGCCGAAGCCGTCGGCAAGGCCCTACGGCCAGGCTGGCAAGGCGCTCGAGGGGGTGAAGATCCTCGACTTCACCCACGTCCAGTCGGGCCCGACCTGCACGCAGCTGCTCGCCTGGTTCGGCGCCGACGTCATTAAGATCGAGCGCCCCGGCGTCGGCGACATCACCCGCGGCCAGCTCGTCGACGTGAAGGGCGCGGACAGCCTCTACTTCACGATGCTCAATCATAACAAGCGCTCGATCACCGTCGACTCCAAGCACAAGAAGGGCAAGGAGATCATCGAGCGGCTGATCAAGCATTGCGACGTGCTGGTCGAGAACTTCGCGCCTGGCGCGCTCGACCGCATGGGCTTCACCTGGGAGCACATCCACAAGCTCAACCCGCGCATGATCGTGGCGTCCGTGAAGGGCTTTGGCCCCGGGCCGTACGAGGACTGCAAGGTCTATGAGAACGTCGCCCAGTGCACCGGCGGGTCCGCTTCGACCACCGGCTTCCGCGATGGCCCGCCGCTTGTGACCGGCGCGCAGATCGGCGACTCCGGCACCGGCCTCCACCTCGCGCTCGGCATCGTGGCCGCGCTCTATCAGCGCAACCGCACCGGCCGCGGCCAGAAGGTGCTCGCCGCGATGCAGGACGGCGTGCTCAATCTTTGCCGCGTGAAGCTGCGCGATCAGCAGCGCCTCAAGCACGGCCCGCTCACCGAGTTCAGCCAGTATGGCGAAGGTGTGCCGTTCGGCGACGCGACTCCGCGCGCCGGCAACGACTCCGGCGGCGGCCAGCCGGGCTGGATCCTGAAGTGCAAGGGCTGGGAGACCGACCCGAACGCTTACATCTATTTCATCACGCAGGCGCCGGTCTGGAGTCCGATCTGCGACCTGATCGGCGAACCGACCTGGAAGACCGATCCCGAATACGCGACGCCCAAGGCGCGCCTGCCTAAGCTCAAGCAGATCTTCGCGCGTATTGAGGATTGGACGACCACCAAGACCAAGTTCGAGGTCATGGAAGCTTGCAACGCGGTCGATATTCCGGTCGGTCCGATCCTGTCGATGAAGGAGATCGCCGAGGACCAGTCGCTGCGCAAGACCGGAACGGTGGTCGAGGTCGATCACCCGAAGCGCGGCAAGTACCTGACCGTCGGCAACCCGATCAAGATGTCGGACAGCATTTCGGACGTGAAGCGTTCGCCGCTCCTGGGCGAGCACACCGACGAGATTCTCACCGACGTGCTCGGCTATTCGAAGAAGGAGCTTGCCGACATCAAGCTCTCCGGCGCCATCACGCCGGAGGAGAAGAAGCAGGCGGCGGCTTAATCTGACCGCTCGTCCCCGCGAAAGTGGGGACCCAGCGTAAGTAACAACGGCCGCTGGATACCCGCTTTCGCGGGCATGAGCGGAGAGGGGGAGTGAAATGCGTATCGTCGTTCACGGCCAGCAGGCATTCGGCAAGTCGGTGCTCGAAGCGCTCCTGAAGCGCGGCGAAAATGTCGTCGCCGTTTATGTCGCGCCGGAAAAGCCGGGCCAGAAAGCCGATCCGCTGAAGGAAGCCGCGCTCGCCGCGAACTTGCCCGTGCATCAGCCGAGCACCTACAAGGACCCCAAGGTCTGGGAAGAGTTCAAGGCGCTGAAGCCGGACCTTCAGGTCATGGCCTTCGTCACGCTCTTCGTGCCGGAGGAGTTTCTCAACATCCCGACGCACGGTTCGATCCAGTATCACCCGTCGCTCCTGCCGGCCTATCGCGGCGCGTCCGCGATCAACTGGCCGATCATCAAGGGCGAGAAGGAAACCGGCCTCTCGATCTTCTGGCCCGACAACGGCCTCGATACGGGCGACGTGCTCGTGCAGAAGAAGACGCCGATCTCGAACACCGACACGCTCGGCACCGTTTACTTCGACCGTCTCTTCCCGATGGGCGTCGACGCCATGCTGGAGGCGGTCGATCTCGTGAAGGCCGGCAAGGCGCCGCGCATCAAGCAGGACCACGCCAAGGCGACCTATGAAGGAAAGTGCGGCGCCGACAATGCGAAAATCGACTGGGGCAAGCCGTGGGAGCAGATCGACCGCCTGATCCGCGGCTGTAATCCCGCGCCCGGCGCGTGGACGTTGATCGACGGCAAGAAGCTGCAGGTATTCGACGCGCAGCCCATTCCTGCCCGCGATCCCAAAGGCATCGGTGGGAAGTTGGGCGAGGTCGTTGCAGTTGACGCAGACAGCTTCACAGTGGTTTGTGCCGACGGCCGCTTCAAGGTCACGCGCGTCAAGCACGCCGAAGGCCAGAAAGTCGGCGCCGGAGAATTTGCAAGCACGGCCAGTCTCGCAATTGGCACTCGTCTTTCCTGATCCCTCTCATCTGTATTCAGAAGGTCCGCGCGATGCCCGCCTCGCAGCATCAGAACCCGAAATCCGACATTGAAATCGCCCAGGCTGCCAAGCCGCGCCGCATCGTCGAAGTGGCCAGGGACAAGCTCGGCATCTCGGAAGAGAACATCGAGCCATTCGGCCACTACAAGGCCAAGGTGTCGCTCGACTACATCAAGTCGCTGAAGGACAAGAAGGACGGCAAGCTCATCCTTGTCACCGCGATCTCGCCGACGCCGGCGGGTGAAGGCAAGACGACGACCACCGTCGGCCTCACCGACGCGCTCAACGTCATCGGCAAGAAGGCGATGTGCGCGCTGCGCGAGCCGTCGCTCGGACCGTCCTTCGGCATGAAAGGGGGCGCGGCCGGCGGCGGCTATGCGCAGGTGATCCCGATGGAGGACATCAACCTCCATTTCACCGGCGACTTCCACGCCATCACCTCGGCGCACAACCTGCTGTCCGCCCTGATCGATAATCATACCTACTGGCGGATCGTCCTCGGTATCGACCGCCGTCGCGAGTCGTGCCCTCGCCTCCTCTACATGCCGCTGCGCGCGCTGCGCGAGATCGTCTGCTCGCTCGGCGGCGTTGCGAACGGCTATCCGCGCGAGGCCGGCTTCGACATCACCGTCGCTTCGGAAGTCATGGCGATCTTCTGTCTCGCCAAGG
>JAICQA010000086.1 GCA_025929595.1 Xanthobacteraceae bacterium | reverse complement strand
TTTTCCTCGAGCCCCGCGTCGCGGATCGCCTGATCCATCGCGACATGGTTCCACGCGGTGCCGCCGCCGTGAAAGCGCATGGCGCGGCGATCGACGGTGCCGCTCGGGTCGAGCGTCGGCGCGCCGTGGACCTGACAGCGGAAATTGAGCTTCGCGTAATCGTCGGCAAAAGAGATGCCGCTCTTGGCCTCGCGCAGGCTGGCCAAGACTTCCTGGGTGTTGTTGCCGATGGAGGAGACGATCCCCATGCCCGTCACGACGACACGCCGCATCACTAGCCTCGCAATTTCGTTTCAGTCTGGAAGGCAGGGACGCTCGGCGCCCGCCTCCCGGCTCAGGCGCCTGCCGCCGCCGGCGCCTCGTCGCGGAACAAGCCGACCTTCAGATCGGCCGCCCGGTAGATCACTTCGCCATCGGCCGAGAGCCAGCCGTCGGCAATGCCCAGCACGAGCTTCGAGCGCATGATGCGCTTGATCTCGATGCCGTAAACGACGCTCTTGATCGTGGGCAGGATTTGGCCTTGCAACTTGAGCTCGCCGAGACCGAGTGCCCGGCCACGGCCCTGCGAGCCGAGCCAGCCTAGGTAGAAGCCCAGCATCTGCCACAGCGCATCGAGGCCGAGGCAGCCCGGCATCACCGGGTCGCCCTTGAAGTGGCAGCCAAAGAACCAGAGGTCCGGTTTCACCCTCAGCTCGGCACGGATCAAGCCCTTGCCGTACTCGCCGCCCGCCTCGGATATCTCCGAAATGCGGTCGAACATCAGCATCGGGGGCAGCGGCAACTGGGCATTGCCGGGCCCAAACAGTTCGCCGCGGCCGCAGGCAAGCAGGTCCTCGTAGTCAAAACTCGATTTCTTCTCGCTCATGCCTCGGCGGGTTCCGTGTTTTGGCTTGTTAACGGTTCCTAACACAGGGGGTCAGGCACCGAAAGTCAACGACCGGGCACCCGTATGACGGGAAAAGCCGTCAAATCCGGCGTTCTTGCATCGCGGCGTCCGGGTTCGTATCATAAGGGACAGATAGGCGTTTCGACCGCGGCCGGGAGACCGGAGGCTGCCGGAATGACTTCGCGTTTTGTCTTTTTTGCCTTTGCGTTACACGGACCGATCATGAACGAGACTCCGCGCCGACTGGTTTTCGAGCATCCCACGGAACTTCCGGTCGATCGCCTGCGCGTGCAGCCTGCGGCCGGACGGCGAACGGGCTGCCCGTTCCATGACGTGCGCGAGATGCTGCGTGAAGTAGGCCTGCGCCCGACGCGGCAGCGGCTCGCACTCGGCTGGCTCCTGTTCGCCCGGGGGGACCGGCACCTCACCGCCGAAGCGCTGCATGAGGAAGCGGTCCACGCGCGCTTCCCGGTGTCGCTCGCGACCGTCTACAACACGCTGCATCAGTTCACCGAAGTGGGGCTCCTGCGCGAAGTCGCGGTCGACGGCTCCAAGACCTATTTCGACACCAACTCGTCCGAGCACCATCACTTCTATGTCGAGGGCGACAACAACCTGGTCGACATTCCGGGTGCCGAGCTGCTCGTGGACAAGCTGCCGACGCCGCCGGAAGGCTACGAAGTGGCGCGCGTCGACGTGGTCGTGCGCCTGCGCCGCGTGGGCGAGCCCGTCACGGAATAAGCAACGTCAGAACTGAATTGGCTGTGGCCGGGTTCGTCCCGGCCATTCGCTTTTGGAGACCGCTACTCGACGACTTCGTTGGGATAGACGCCCCAGAGCAGATGCTGCTCAATGAAACCGTCGAAGCCCTCGCCGAAAATACGGCACCACTTCCTGTCGCAAAAACGCACCGTGCCGAGCACGCGTGGCTCGAGCTTCGCGACGACGCGCGTGCCCGAGTCGGGGCGCTCATAGAGCGGGAACGCCGTCATCTTGGACGAGGGTGCGACGAGCACGGTGCGACGCCCCGAAAGCAGCGAGTGGAACACCCAGCCCTCGGCGCCTTCCGCGTCGCGGATGCGTCGCCAGTTGTCGGACTCGGCCGTGATCTCAACCGGGATGCCGGCGCGCGTGAAAACCCAAGCCACATCGTGGTCGCGCGAGGGACCGCCGCGCACATTCACCTTGTCGGCTTTGAGGCTGACATAGCGCGGCACCGGCAGGCCGCTCGAGCGCCCGTCGATCACCGCCTGCGCAGCGGCCGGCGCCGCGACACAGACCGCCAGCAGCAGGAGCAATGCGCGGTAAAGCCGCCCCGATCCCAGCCCCATTTTCACCCTGCGAATCCTCGTGCGAAACAGGCCGTCCGCGCCTTCCCCTGTCAAGATCGCATCCGGCTTTGTGATCGAACCCCCGTCTGCTAGACAGCGCCGCGGGCCGGCGCAATCCTTGGCCATCGCCGGTTAAACTTCTGTCACCAGAGGGCGCAGCGGAGCGATGCCGAAGAAAAAACCGCTGGTCGTCGTGACGCGGCGGCTGCCGAACAGCGTCGAGACGCGGCTGCGCGAACTGTTCGATGCGCGTCTGAACGACGAAGACCGCGCCATGAGCCAGGCGGAACTTATCGAGGCCGTGAAATCCGCCGACGTCATCGTACCCACGGTCACCGATCGCCTTGACGAAGCTGTGATCTCGCAAGCCGGCGAGCGGATGAAGCTCATCGCCAATTTCGGCAATGGTGTGGACAATATCGACGTCGCCTATGCGGCGAAGCGCGGTATCACGGTCACAAATACGCCAGGCGTGCTGACGGAAGACAGCGCCGACATGACGATGGCGCTGATCCTCGCCGTGCCGCGCCGGCTTACCGAAGGCGCCACCGTGCTCACGGGAACCAAGGACTGGTCCGGATGGTCCCCGACCTGGATGCTCGGCCACCGCATTTCCGGCAAACGCCTCGGCATCATCGGCATGGGACGGATCGGCAGCGCGGTCGCCAAACGCGCACGCGCCTTCGGGCTTCAGGTGCATTATCACAACCGCCGTCCGGTCGCGCCGGATCTCGAAGAGGCGCTCGAGGCGACCTATTGGGAGAGCCTCGACCAGATGCTGGCGCGCATGGACATCGTTTCGGTCAACTGCCCGCACACGCCCGCGACCTATCATCTTCTCTCGGCGCGGCGGCTGAAGCTCCTGAAGAATGACGCCTATGTCGTGAACATCGCGCGCGGCGAAGTGATCGACGAGAACGCGCTCGCGAAGCAAATCGAAGCGGGCGAGCTCGCGGGCGCCGGGCTCGACGTGTTCGAGCACGAGCCCGCGGTCAATCCGCGGCTCGTGAAGCTCGCGCGCGCGGGCAAGGTCGTTCTGCTGCCGCATATGGGCTCGGCGACGATCGAAGGCCGCGTCGAGATGGGCGAAAAAGTGATCGTGAACATCAAGGTGTTCATGGACGGCCATCGGCCGCCGGATCGCGTGCTGCCGGCACAACTCTGATCCAACTAAATTTTTCCCTCATGCGCGGGCTTGACCCGCGCATCCAGACGGCAGTGCCTCTTGTTCTGGATGGCCGGGTCAAGCCCGGCCATGAGGAAAAGTATTAGGCGTGCCCCGACAAATCCCGGATCGTCGGCTTCTCGCCCGAGAGCGGATTGTGCGGGTCCCAGACATAGCCGAGCGTCTCGAAGCGCATCGAACGGGCGTCGATCATCAAATACTTTCCCACCAGCCCTTCCCCGAAACCGACGATGGCGCGAATGACTTCAAGCGCCGCGAGACTGCCGGCGACGCCCGCCAGCGCGCCGAGGATTCCGGCTTCCGAGCAGGCCGGCACGGTGCCCGCGGGCGGCGGCTCGGGAAAAAGACAGCGATAGGTCGGGTTGGGCGCGCCGTCGGCTGCGTTCTCATGCGCACGAATAGTGGTCAGGGTCGCGTCGAAGACGCCGAGGGTGGCCATGATCAGCGGGCGCTTCGCCAGATAGCAGGCGTCCGACACGAGATAGCGTGTCGCGAAATTATCGGAGCCGTCGAGCACGACGTCGTAGCGGGCGATCAGATCGAGAGCGTTCGACGCTTCGAGGCGCCTGGCGTGCGCCTCCATCTTCACGTGCGGATTCAGGCGCGCAATCGCCGACGCCGCGCTCTCCGTCTTCAGCGTTCCGATCCCGGCCGTATCATGCAGCACTTGCCGCTGCAGGTTGGAAAGCGAGACCCTGTCGTCGTCGATGACGCCAAGCGTGCCGATGCCACAGGCTGCGAGATACAGCAACGCGGGCGAGCCGATGCCGCCGGCGCCGACGACGAGCACGCGCGCGGACTTGAGCTTTTGCTGGCCCGGCCCGCCCACTTCGCGCATGACGATGTGGCGGGCGTAGCGCTCCAGCTCTTCGGAAGAAAGGCTCATGCCTGTTCTTAGTGCGGGAAACGGGCGGCGTCACGCATCGTTGAGTTTGGCCCGCCGCCCTGCCCGTGCCAGATTTTGCACGAAGCTCGGGCCGGGAGCCACCATGAGCCTCACCGCCTGCCTCAAGCCGTTCGGCGCGGCCATCGTTGCCTGGGCCGCCCTGGCCGGGCCCGCATATCCACAGCAGCCGCCGACCGAAGAGCGCTGCCCGCGCATGGTGGCCCAGGAAACGCCGCGCATTTGGCCCGCCGGTTTGCGGCTTGCAGCCGTCAACCAGGGCGAAGTGCGGCTCACCTATATCGGCCATTCGACCTTCGAGATCGAAAGCGCCGCGGGCGTGCGGATCGCCACCGACTACAACGACTATGTGCGGCCGCGCGCGGTGCCGCATATCGCCACCATGAACCGCGCGCACTCCACGCATTACACCAATAACCCCGATCCCGGCATCGCACATGTGCTGCGCGGCTGGGGCCGCGACGGCGAGCCTGCGAGCATCGATCTCGCCTATGAGGACGTCTGGGTGCGCAATGTGCCGACCAATATCCGCGACTGGGGCGGCGGCACGATGCTTCACGGCAATTCGATCTTTGTGTTCGAGATCGGCGGCGTATGCATCGCGCATCTCGGACATCTGCATCACACGCTGACGCCCGCGCATTTGCAGGAGATGGGACGCATCGACGTGGTGCTCGTGCCGGTCGACGGCTCCTTCACGCTCAATGTCGAGGGGATGACCGAGGTGTTGCGCCAGATCAATGCGCCGCTCGCGATTCCCATGCACGTGTTCAGCGAGGACACGCTGCAGCGCTTTCTCGACGCGATGGGCGAAATCTACGATGCCGAGCGCTCGAACGTTCCGACGATCGTCGTCTCGCGTGCGACGCTGCCCGTGAAACCAAAGATGCTCGTCCTGCCCGGCCGCTGAGCTTCTTAAATTTTGACGAAGTGTTTGCACGTGCTTGACGGAACGCATCCTCACGCGGACAATCAGCATCAAATTCAAAAAGAAATTGGAGGCGCGTCTCGTCGGTCTGTTAAGTGGCTGACGCAACACTCGAACCAGCTTCGGAGTTGTTCATGGACGCGCGGGCTGCCGAACACCCCTTTGTCTCAACCGGACGCCTGCCGCCCGCCGCCGACGTGCAGCGGCTCGTGCAGGACGCGCACGACCGTTTCAAATCCAACGAGGACGGGCAGAATTCGCAGGTCTATCCCGCGCTCGCGCAGGTGCCGAGCGATCTGTTCGGCGTCTGCATCGTGGGCACAACCGGCACGGTCTATGCGGCCGGCGACACGGGCCATGAATTCTCGATCATGAGCGTATCAAAACCGTTCCTGTTCGCACTCATCTGCGAACAGATCGGCGCCGAGAAGGCGCGCGAGAAACTCGGTGCGAACGCGACGGGCTTCGCCTTCAATTCGATCGCCGGGATCGAGCGCACGGTCGACGGCCGCACCAATCCGATGGTCAACGCGGGTGCGATCGCCACCACGAGCCTCGTGCCGGGCGCAACCCATGCGGCCAAATGGAAATTCATCCACGACGGGCTGTCGGAATTCGCGGGCCGCACTTTGCCGATGAACGAGGAAGTTCTTCAGTCCGCGCTCGAAACCAATTTCCGCAACCGCAGCATCGCGCAATTCCTGCTCAGCGTGAACCGCATCTATTGCGACCCGATGGAGGCGGTCGATCTCTACACGCGGCAATGCGCACTCAATGTCAGCGCGAAGGAGCTCGCGGTCATGGGCGCAACGCTTGCCGATGGCGGCGTCAATCCTCTGACCAGGCAGCGTGTCGTCGAGCCCTCGGTCTGCCATTACGCCCTTGCGGTGATGGCGACCGCCGGCCTCTACGAGACGTCGGGAGACTGGCTCTACGACATCGGCCTGCCCGGCAAGAGCGGCATCGGCGGCGGCATCGTGACGGTGTCGCCGGGTAAGGGCGGGCTCGGCACTTTCGCGCCGCGGCTCGACGTCGCGGGGAACAGCATCAAGGGCCAGCTTGCGGCGAAGTATCTGTCACAGCAGCTCGGAATGGATTTGTTCGTCTCGCAACCGATGAGTGAGTGAACGCAGGATTCCGCCGACAGCCGGCTGCAACCCGGCCTCGCAAATAGGAGTGGACATGAGTACGGCCTCAGCAACGACACGGCTTCGCGCCGAGGAACACGCATCCTGGGTGCCGATGATGGCGATTGCCCTCGGCCAAATGATCATGTCCTTCAACGTCGCATCACTGCCGGTCGCCCTCAGCGGCATGGTGAACAGCTTCGGCGTTCCGCCGACGACGATAGCCACGGGCATCGTCGCGTACTCCATGCTGGTCGCCGGCTTTGTGATGCTGGGCGCTAAGCTCGTGCAGCGCCTCGGCGCGGCGAACGTGTTTCGAATGGCCGTTGTGGTGTTCGGCGTTGCGCAAACGCTGATGACCTTCAGTCCGACCGCGACCGTCATGATCCTCGCACAGTCGCTGAGCGGCGCAGCCGCGGCCGTGATCGTACCGGCGCTCGTCGCCCTGATTGCGGAAAATTACAGCGGCCGTCAGCAGGCAACGGCCGTGGGTGCGCTCGGCTCCGCGCGCGCCGCAGCCGGCGTGCTCGCTTTCGTGATCGGCGGCGTGCTCGGCACCTTCATCGGCTGGCGGCCGGCCTTCGGCATCTTGATCGCGGTCTCGGCGATCGTCTTCCTCCTGAGCTTCCGCCTCAAGAACGTCCCGGGACGTGCGGACGTGAAGATCGACATGGTCGGCGTGGTGCTGGCGGCTGCCGCCATCCTCCTCATCAGCTTCGGCTTCAATAACCTGAACAACTGGGGACTGGGCGTGGCGACCGCAAATGCGCCCTTCAATCTGCTCGGCCTTTCACCCGCGCCCATTTTCATCGTGCTCGGCATCGTGCTCGGACAGGCGTTCCTGATGTGGACGCACCGGCGGCAGGCGGCCGGCGGCACGCCGTTGCTCGCGCTCGACGTCATCGACTCGCCGCAGGAGCGCGCGGCGGTCTACGCGCTCTTTGCCGTCGTGGCGCTCGAAGCGGCGCTGAACTTCTCCGTGCCGCTCTATATCCAGATCGTGCAGGGACAGTCGCCACTCGCAACGGCCGTCGCAATGATGCCGTTCAATCTCACAGTGTTCTTCACGGCCATGCTGGTCGTGCGCTTCTACACGCGGCTGACGCCGCGTCAGATCGGCCGCTACGGCTTCATCCTCTGCACGGCCGGACTCCTGTGGCTCGCCTTTGTCGTGCGTAACGACTGGAGCGCCGTGCCGGTGCTGTTTGGGCTCATTACCTTCGGCATCGGACAGGGCGCGCTCGTCACGCTTCTCTTCAATGTGCTCGTCACGGCATCGCCCAAGGAGCTTGCCGGCGATGTCGGCTCGCTGCGCGGCACGACGCAGAATCTCGCGGCAGCCGTCGGCACGGCGGTTGCCGGAGCGCTCCTGGTCGGGCTGCTGTCCACGATCGTGCTCGGCAATATCGCGGCGTCACCGAAGCTGACGCCCGAGCTTCAGGCGTATGTCGATCTCGACAGCATCAATTTCGTCAGCAACGACCAACTGCGGACAGCACTCGAGCAAACGAGCGCCAACCCCGCACAGGTTGAAGAGGCAGTCAGGGTCAACACGGAGTCGCGCCTCAGGGCGCTGAAGATCGGGCTCCTGATCCTCGCGGGACTTGCGATGACCGCGATCATCCCCGCCGGCCGCCTGCCCGATTACATTCCGGGCGAGATTCCGGCGCGTGCGCCCGCGCGCGGCCGGAAGGAAGGCGCGCGCGGCTAGACGTCGACGCTCGCGGCGAGCGCGTTCTGCTGGATGAATATGCGGCGCGGTTCGACCTCGTCGCCCATGAGCTTGGTAAAGAGGTCGTCGGCCTCGTCGCCTTCCTTGACCTTCACCTGCAGGAGCGAGCGCGCATTGACGTCGAGCGTCGTCTCCCAGAGCTGCTCGGGGTTCATCTCGCCGAGACCCTTGTAGCGCTGCATGGTGATGCCCTTGCGGCCGATGGCGGTGACCGCCTCGAACAGTCCCACGGGCCCGTGGATCGGGAATTCCTCGTCCTTGCGGCGGAGCACCGCCGGCGGCGTCGGGCGCGGATAGGCCTCCTGCAGGGCGGGCGCATATTCGTCGAGCTTGCGCGCATCGGCCGAGGCCAGCAGCGCGTGGTCGATATGCGCCACTTCCTTCACGCCGCGCAGCGTGCGTTCGAAATGGAAGCCGGTGTCGTCGAAGCGGCCTTCCCAGCCCCGGTCGGTCTCGTCTTCGAGCGCGTTGAGCCGCTTGGCGATATACTCGGCCGCCGCGGTCGCGGTCTTCGGATCGCCGACCACTTCCTGGCGCAGGATTCCGGCGATCGCCGCCTGCTCGGTCACCTTGCGGTTATAGCGGCTGTGCAAGCCGTTCAGCAAAAGGCGAATTGAGCGCGCCTGTTCGACCAACTTGCGCAGATCGCCGCCCGCCCGCTCCTGCCCGTTCGAGAGCTTGAGCACGGATTCTTCGAGACCGCCGGTCATCAGATAGTCGTCGAGCGCGCGTTCGTCCTTGAGATACTGCTCAGACTTGCCGCGCGTCACCTTATAAAGCGGCGGCTGCGCGATGTAGATGTATCCCTCTTCGAGCAGCGCCGGCAGCTGGCGGAAGAAGAAGGTGAGCAACAGCGTACGGATGTGGGAGCCGTCCACGTCGGCGTCCGTCATGATGATGATCTTGTGGTAGCGGAGTTTCGAAATATCGAACTCCTCGCTGATACCGGCGCCGAGCGCCGTGATCAGCGTGCCGATCTCCTGCGAGGTCAGCATCTTGTCGATGCGGACGCGTTCGACGTTCAGGATCTTGCCGCGCAGCGGCAGTACGGCCTGAAAGCCGCGGTCGCGCGCCTGCTTGGCGGAGCCG
>JAICQA010000294.1 GCA_025929595.1 Xanthobacteraceae bacterium | reverse complement strand
GGATTGCCCGAGCCCGGCTCGATCGGTGTATCCGGCGCGATGTCGTCGGCAAGCTCTTCGGCCGTCGAGCCGTGCACGGTCACGGTGTGCGGGCCGTCGCGCAACTCGGTGTTCGCGGGCGCGGCTTCAAACCGCGCCGGGCCGCTTGTGTAATGCACCTCGGGGCTGTGACGCACGGGTTCAGCCGCCGCCGGCGCGGGCTGGATGGCCGCCATCTCCCGCACCGCGGACTTCGCGGCTCGCTCTGCCGCGTCGCGTGCGCTGCCGCGCGCTTCTTCAAGCTGCGTGAAAAGATCGGAAAGGCCGCGCTCGATGGAGCCGAGATTGCCGAGCCGCGCTTCCGTCGCGTCGACCTTCTGCGCCAGCGCCCGCAGACTCGCGTCGAGGCGATCGTCGGGAGCCCGCTCTGCGCGGGTAACCGCCTCTTGCAGTTCGTCGAGCCGTTGCCGGATATCGTCGAGCGCGGGAGCCTGAGGTACGGCGCGACTGGCCGTTTCAAAGCGATCCGACAGCGCCTCGATTCGGCGGTCGAAGGCCGACATCACTTCGAGAATGGCGTTGTCCTGCTCGCGCGGCCGTTCTTCGAACTTGCCGACTAGCACCTCGATCTGTTCGACGAGCGCCTTCAGCACGTCGCTGGGCAGCGCGCCGGACAGGAGATCACGGATTTCGGCCGTCTGTTCCTGGAGGCGCGCGACCGCCCCGCTGTCGAGACCGCGACCGCCCAACGTGTCAAGCTTGTTCGACAGCGCGTGCAAATCTTTCTCGACCGAAACAAAGCTTTCCGCCGGTCGCACGTCGGCGAGCGCCGTGCGGATGTCATGCAGCGCGTCGACCACCTCGGTCAGCGTCTCGTCCTGCCGGCTGGCGCCCGCGCGGTCGATGCGCAGCGCAATCGACTCCACCGTGCGCTCGATTGCATCGAGCGAGCGGCGCGGCGCAAGTTCCGCGAATTTCGCGGACAGGTCGGCGATCTCCTTGCGCAGTGCGCCGAATGCTTCGTCGCGCGTGCCCGACTGACGCAGCGCCTGCATCTCGTCGGCCATCTGCTTGAGTTGCTTCTCAAGCCCGCTGAAATCGGCGGCGGGTGCGGTTTCGCGCGCACGTTCGGATGCACGGCGCGGCAGCGTGCGCGGCGGCGTGCCGTCGAGCACCGACTGCCGCATCATGATCTCGGCGACTGCGGCGTCGAGTTCCTCGACGGTCGAAGGCGCATGGGTGTCGTAACGCTGGCTCTCGAAGCGTGCGTTTTCTTGCGCCAGGTGCCGGCTCATCGCCTCGATCGAGCGCGACATCCCTTCGAGTTTCTTTTCAAGCTCCGGCGCGACGCCCGCTTCCGCGACACGTCCACGCACGAGCAGATGCTCGATGCGGTCGTCGAGGCGCTGGAGCGCCGCGCGTACTTCCGCGGGACCGTTGCGCTCGCCGTCGCGGACCTCGCGGCTCAGGGACTCGATGCGGCCGTTCAGCGCTTCGATGGAAGAGAGCAGGGCGGCGTCATGGCGCGACGGACGGACCGGCGAGGGTTCGCGCGCTTGCCGCGAATAGTGCTCGATGCGCTCGGCAATATCGTCGAGCCGGCGTTCGATTGGCGATGAATCGTGAGAGGCTGCTGCGCGGACCGGATGCCGGTCATTGGCGGCATTGCGGATGGCCGCCTCAAGCCATTCGCCGACCGATTGCCCGGAGCGGCGCGCCGCATCCCGGGCGTCGGCCCAGGCTTCGGGGTCGACCGCATTAACGCTCCACGGCACGCTTCCGGCCATTGCGAATCCCGTTCGCGGCGTGCGAGTCCAAAAACAACGCTGAAATCAGTCCGTGCCGCGCTCCCGGGGCGAATTTCGACCGATTATGGTAAACGGCGCGTTAACTCCTTCTCCGGCCGGTAAGAAAGTCTGCACGACTCCGTCGACCTACGTGCCGCGATGCCGGCATCCCCAACCCATTGAAATTCATAAAAAATCAGCCAACCGCGCCTTGGCTTAGGCTTAAATCTGCTCGTCAAGTTGACGTTTACGTCAACTGTTGCTACGCTGACTTTTAGCGCGTGATGGCAGGCTATCGGCCTGCCGGTTCGAATCAGCGCCGATGCGGACGCCGATGGAAGACACAGGATCACAGTCAACGATCCCGGATCTTGTCGCGGGCTTCGATTCCGATGCCGGCGCGGCGAAGGAACGCTTTTCCATTCGCGACCTCATCCGCGAATTCGACGTCACCGCCCGCACCCTGCGCTTTTATGAAGAGAAGGGCCTGCTCGCGCCCGAGCGCGCGGGGCAGGAGCGTCTCTATTCGCGCCGCGACCGCGCCCGGCTGAAATATGTCTTGATGGGCAAGTGCGTCGGCTTTTCGCTCGAAGAAATTCGCGACATGCTTGATCTGTACGACCTCGGCGACGGCCAGGTGACGCAGCTCCGTGTTGCGCATGAGCGCTTTATCGAACAGATCGAACGGTTGAATCGGCAGCGCGCGGAGATCGACCGCGCGCTCGCCGAACTGGAACGGGCGCGCACGACGGTGGCAGACATGCTGGCCGGGCGCGGCGCGTGAGCAAGGGAGACTGGGATGCCGACCTATAAAGCGCCGGTGGATGAAGCGCTGTTTCTGCTGAACGACGTGTTTCACATCGAGCGCTACGGCAACATTCCGGGCTTCGCGGAAGCGACCCCCGACACGGTCGCGGCCGTACTCTCGGAAGGCGGCAAGTTCGTCGAGGAAGTGCTTCAGCCGCTCAACCGCGTCGGCGACCTCGAAGGCTGCACCCGCCATGCCGACGGCTCGGTGACGACGCCCAAGGGATTCAAGGAAGCCTACAAGGGCCTCGCCGAAGGCGGCTGGATCGGACTCGCGATGGACCCGGAATATGGCGGGCAGGGACTGCCGCACACCATCGCCATCATCATCAACGAATTCATGACCTCGGCCAACATGGCCTTCACCATGTATTCGGGCCTGACGCAGGGCGCCTATGTCGCGATCCGCCTGCACGGCGATGACGTGCAGAAGAGCAAGTATCTGCCGAAAATCGCGTCGGGCGAGTGGGCGGCGACGATGAACCTGACGGAGCCGCATTGCGGCACCGATCTCGGCATGCTGCGCACCAAGGCGGTGAAGCAGGCCGACGGCAGTTACAAGATCTCCGGCACGAAAATTTTCATCTCCGGCGGCGAGCACGATCTCACGCCGAACATCGTGCATCTCGTGCTCGCGCGCATCGAAGGCGCGCCCGCCGGAACGAAAGGAATTTCGCTGTTCGTGGTGCCAAAGAATATCGTGAATGAAGACGGTTCGGTCGGCGCGAAGAACGGCGTCACCTGCGGCTCCATCGAAGAGAAGATGGGCATCCACGGCAATTCGACCTGCGTGATGAATTACGACAACGCCACGGGCTGGTTGATCGGCGAGGAGAACCGCGGCCTGCCGGCGATGTTCACGATGATGAATGAGGCACGCCTTGGCGTCGGCGTGCAGGGCCTGTCGCTCTCCGAAGTCGCCTACCAGAACGCCGTGACTTACGCGAAAGAACGCCTGCAGGGCCGCTCGCTCACGGGCGCGAAATATCCCGACAAGCCGGCCGATCCGATCATCGTCCACCCCGACATCCGCCGCGTGCTGATGACCATGCGCGCCTTTAACGAGGCCGCGCGCGCCTTCGTGATCTGGACCGCCTTGCAGGGCG
>JAICQA010000271.1 GCA_025929595.1 Xanthobacteraceae bacterium | reverse complement strand
GCTGCGTTACACCGCCTGCACGCCATGTTTCCGCGCCGAAGCGGGGGCGGCGGGCAAGGACACGCGCGGTATGTTGCGCCAGCACCAGTTCACGAAAGTTGAAGTAGTGTCGATAACCACGCCCGAGCAGAGCAAGGACGAGCACGAACGCATGCTCTCCGCCGCTGAGGAAGTGCTGAAGCGCCTCGGCCTCCATTTCCGCGTCATGACGCTCTGCACCGGCGACATGGGCTTCGCGTCGCAGAAGACCTACGACATCGAAGTGTGGCTGCCGGGCCAGAATGCCTTCCGCGAGATTTCGTCCTGCTCGAACTGCGGCGAGTTTCAGGCCCGCCGCATGGAAGCACGCTGGCGTGGCAAAGACGGCAAGGTGAAGGGGCCCGTGCACACGTTGAACGGCTCAGGCGTCGCGGTCGGCCGCGCGCTCATTGCCGTGATGGAAAACTATCAGGATGAGAACGGCACTATTGCGATCCCCGATGTGCTCCAGCCCTATATGGGTGGACTGAAGAAAATTGAGAAAGTGAAGTGACCCAACGCTCGCGACAAGTAATTCGTCATGGCCGGGCTTGTCCCGGCCATCCACGTCTTCTACCCGTGACAGCGCTCAAGGCGTGGATGCCCGGCACAAGGCCGGGCATGACGAGTAGAGGACACTGAATTGCGCATCCTGGTCACCAACGACGACGGCATCAACGCGCCGGGGCTTGAGAGCTGCGCGCGCATCGCCGCCGCGCTCTCCGACGACGTCTGGGTGCTCGCGCCCGAGTTCGATCAGTCGGGCGTCGCGCACTCGCTGTCGCTGAACGACCCGCTCCGCTTGCGCCGTCTCGATGACAAGCGCTATGCCGTGCGCGGCACGCCGACCGATTGCGTCATCATGGCGGTGCGCCACGTGATGAAGGAGAAGCGCCCCGATCTCGTGCTGTCGGGCGTCAATCGCGGCCAGAATCTTGCGGAAGACGTGACCTACAGCGGCACCGTCGCGGGCGCGATGGAAGGCACGATCCTCGGCATTCAGTCGATTGCGATGTCGCAGTGCTTCGGCCCAACGACACGCGAGAATCCGACCTACGCGACGGCGGAAGCGCACGCGCCGAAACTGATCGCGCGTCTCCTGAAGGAGGGCATTCCGCAAGGCGTGCTGCTGAACATCAATTTCCCCGACTGCGCGCCCAATCAGGTGAAGGGGATCGACGCATCGACGCAGGGCCGCCGCGATCCGGGCCTGATGCATATCGAGGAGCGCCGCGACGGCCGCGGCAATCCCTATTACTGGCTCGGCTTCACGCGCCAGAAGCGCACGGCGGCGAACGGCAGCGATCTGTGGTCGATCGAGAACAAGCACATCTCGGTGACGCCGCTGCGGCTCGATCTGACCGACGAGCCGTTCCTCACGCGCCTTGGCGCGATGTTCGATGAGAGCGAATTGACGGATTAGGTCCTGTCGTCCCGCGCGAGCGCGTCAGCGCGAGACCCGGGACCGTCCGATGGAGAAATTCCGAGTTCGCCGGGAACGATCCCGGCTCTCGCGGACTTGGTCCGCTCGGCCGGGATGACGTAAAAAAACGGATGCGCTCAGCCCACCAGCCGCGTCAGCACGTCCCGGAGGCGCTCGACCTCGAACGGCTTCTGCATGGTCGGCCGGCCGCGGAAGGGCTCGGGCACTTCGGTGCCGGTCATGCCGCTCGCGAACAGGAACGGGATGCCGCGTTCGGCGAGCACGGACGCGACGGGATAAACCTCGACGCCTGCCAGCCGCACGTCGAGGATCGCCACGTCCACCTCGCAGGTGCGCGACATCGCGAGCGCCTCGTCGAACAGGCTGGCCGCGCATGTGACTTCATGCCCAAGCTCATCGAGCATGTCCTCAAACAGCATCCGAATGAGGATTTCGTCTTCAACGACGAAGACGCGCAATGGCTTCAACATGACCGTGTTCTGCACAGCGTTTCCTGCCAGGGATCGACTGGATTTATCGCTGCTTGCCCCGCAGGAACGCGCCCCAGTTCATCGTTGTTATAGCATGGAGCCGCGGGGCAGGCAGACACAGGGAAAACGCCGGATCAGGGTTTCGGGTTCCATTGCCGGACGGTAAGTTGCGTGCGGCCGTTACGGGTCCCGTCGTCCAACCGGCAGACATCACTTGAACGACCCTTTCGCAGAAGAACGGATGCAATTCCTGCTGGCCATGCGCCGGCGCGGCATCCATGACCTGCGCGTGCTGCGGGCGCTCGAACTCGTCCCGCGCGACCGCTTTGTCGAACGTGAACACGCCGAACACGCCTATGCCGATCAGGCGCTGCCCATCGACTGCGGGCAGACGATCAGCCAGCCTTATGTCGTCGCGGCCATGACCGAGGCTTTGCAGATCGAGCCCTCGCACAAGGTGCTCGAGATCGGCACCGGGTCGGGGTACCAGGCGGCGATCCTGGCCCACCTTGCGGCGCAGGTCGTGACGGTTGAGCGGTACAGAACGCTGGCGGAAGAGGCCGAACGCCGCCTGCGCGACCTCGACCTCGACAATGTCACGGTCGTCGTGGCGGACGGGACGCTGGGTGCGCCCGAACACGCGCCCTTCGACCGCATTGTGGTGACGGCGGCAGCGGCGGAAGTGCCGCCCGCCCTGTTCGGGCAACTGGCGCCGGGCGGCATCCTCGTCGCGCCGGTCGGGCCGGCGAGCGGCGTGCAGTCCCTCTACCGTTACCGCAAGCGCGAAGAGGGGGCTCCACCCGAGCGGGATGAGCTGTTGTCGGTCCGCTTCGTGCCCCTCGTGCCGGGCAAGGCCGCCGCCCTCTGAGCGGCCATCCCCTTCGATTCAGAAGAATATTCGTCCCCAACCTCGAATCCGTTAAGCAGCCATTTACCGGCCCGGCGTTTACTCGCCCGGTTCAGTCTGCGTACCGAGTGAGTAGCAATGCGCTCAGAGTTGAATCGCCTCCGGCCGCGGCCGTATCGCCTTGCCCTGGTCGCCGGAGCCATCGGCGTTGTCCTGTCCGCCTGCAGCCAGGACGCCTCGCGCTTCCAGGATGATCCTTTCGGCAACCCGTTTCGTTCGCGTGGCGACGTGACCAATTCGGTCTCGAACGCACCTGCCGGGCAGGTTGAGAGCCAGCCGCTCGCCGGCCCGTCCTCGCAGCAGGGCTACTCGCAGTCTTCCTATTCCGCGCCGCGTTCGGTGCCGGCCGCGCCGGCTCCGACCTACACGCCACGCCAGGCTTCCTACGATCCGGGCGTCACGGGTTCGTCCGCCCCGCGCCTGAACGACTCCGGCTGGAACGCGGACGGTGGTGCCGCCGTCACCTTGCAGCAGGGCGAAACCATCGACACGATCGCGCGCCGTTACGGCGTTCCGGTTTCGGCGCTCCTGCGCGCCAACAATCTTTCCGACCCGGCCTATGTGCGGCCCGGCACGCGCATCGTCATCCCGACCTACCAGGGCAACGGCCCGCGTACCGCGAGCGCGGCGCCGCCCGCGCCTGTGTCGCAGCCCCGCCAGCAAGCCTATCAGCCGTCGCCGCCGCCGGTCCGGACCAGGGCTCCGGCGCCCGTGCGCGGCTCGCGCGTTCACGTCGTCAATGCCGGCGACACGCTCTATTCTCTCGGCCGCCGCTACGGTGTGAGCCATTCCGACATCGCGCGTGCAAACGGCATCGGTGACGCCGCCGGGCTCGATATCGGCCAGCGCTTGAGCATTCCAGGGTCCGGTGCCGTCGCCGCAGCCAATCCCACGCCATTCACCCCGCCGCCGCCCGCCCATACGCAATCCTCCATCGAACCCGCCGCGGCACCCGAGCCGGCCCAGAAGATTGCGGCCGTGACGCCGGTCCCGCAGGTGGAAGAGAAGCGCTCGCTTGGCGGCTCGCCGCAGTTCCGCTGGCCCGTCCGCGGCCGCGTGATCTCGCCCTACGGCGCCAAGTCGAACGGCCAACACAACGACGGCATCAATCTCGCCGTGCCGGAAGGCACCGAGGTCAAAGCCGCCGAAGACGGCGTTGTCGCCTATGCGGGCAACGAGTTGAAAGGCTACGGCAATCTCGTGCTCCT
>JAICQA010000121.1 GCA_025929595.1 Xanthobacteraceae bacterium | reverse complement strand
TCACCGACGGCAACCCGTCGGTGCGCAGCTTCAACGAGCGCGCGGCGATCAATGCACGGCTGCAGGGGACTGCCGCCGACATCATCCGCCGCGCGATGATCCGCATGGAGGGCGCGCTCGTGGCGGCGAAGCTCAACGCGCGCATGCTGCTGCAGGTGCACGACGAGCTGGTGTTCGAGGTGCCGGAGGCGGAAGTCGCGAAGACGCTGCCGCTCGTGACGAAGGTGATGACGGACGCGCCGCTGCCCGCGGTCTCCCTCTCCGTGCCGCTGCACGTCGACGCGAAGGCCGCCGACAACTGGGAAGAGGCGCATTAGCCGGCCGGCACGATGATCGAGCTGCTGCTCCCTTCGCTACTATCCTTCGCGCTCGCTTCGCTCGTCATCGAGCTGGTACCGGGACCGAATCAAACTTATCTCGTCGCACTGACGCTCGGCTACGGAATGCGCGCCGGGCTCGCCGCCGTTATCGGAATCGCGCTCGGGCTTTCCGTTTACGGGTTGGCGGCGGCGCTCGGCGTCGCCGCGCTCATCTATGAGTCCGAAACGCTCTCTCAAGTCCTGCGCTGGACGGGCGTGCTTTATTTCCTATGGCTCGCCTGGGAGAGTTGGCACGACGAAAGTGAAGACCTTCCCGATCCCGCTGAGAACGAGCGGCGCGCGATGCGGGTCGCGTTCCGGCGCGGGCTTGTCACCAATCTCCTCAACCCGAAGGCCGCAATCTTTTATGTCGCCGTGCTGCCAGGCTTCGTGGTGCCCGGTGCGGCCTCGGTCTTCGTGCAGACCGTACTGTTGTCCGCCGTGTTCGTGACGGTCGCGACGATCACACATCTCGCTGTGGTCTTGCTCGCGGGGCGAGTGCAACGGTTCGTTGCCGACCCAGCGTGGCGGCGGCCGATCCGCCGCTGGCTCGCTGTCGCGCTGGTCGCGATCGCGATTTGGTTCCTGTGGTCCACAGCGCGCTAAATCCAGACGCTCACTTCGCCGATCGTCTTCTTCGAAATCGACGGCACGGTGCAGCCTTCCGCCGGATAACCCGCGACGAGCAGCACATAGGGCTTTTCATTCGCCGGCCGTCCGCAAACCTCATTCAAAAAGCCCATCGGGGACGGCGTGTGGGTGAGCGTCGCGAGCCCCGCGTGGTGAAGCGAGGCGATGAGAAAGCCCATGGCAATGCCGACCGACTCGGGCACGTAGTAGTGCTTGATGTGCTTCCCGTCCGGCGCGACCCCGTAACGCTGGCCGAAGCAGGCGATGAGCCACGGCGCGGTTTCGAGGAACGGCTTCCGCCAGTCGGTGCCGAGATGTTCGAGCGCCGCGAGCCATTCCTTGCCCGCGCGGCCCTCGTAGAACGTGCGCTCTTCTTCCTCGGCGGCCGCGCGAATTTTCGCTTTCACAGCGGCATCCGAAATGCACACAAACGTCCACGGCTGCTGGTTGGCGCCCGATGGCGCGCCGGCCGCGGTCATCACCGCGTCCTCGATCACCGCGCGCGACACGGGGCGACTCGAGAAATCGCGCACCGTGCGGCGGCGCTGCATGAGGGCGCGAAATTCGGCGGCGCGGCGGCGCATGTGAGCTTCGTCAGCGGGCAGGAAGTCAAGCGGATGGTAGACGGGCGCGGTCATGAGCTTCTCACTGCGAGGGTTTGACGCTCGCATAGTAGCGACTGCTCACAAGCTGGCCATCCGTCCCGGGGCGCGGTTGCCTCCCCCGGCCCCGATTGCTACGCACGCCGCGGGAAGCCGGAGGGGGCTATGGTTCGCGTTACAGCGCTGGTCGTTCTTGCACTGACGGCGGGAAGCAGTCCCGCCTTCGCCGCCGAGCTCTTTGACGGCAGCCGCCTGTCGCTGTTCTGGATCGTGCCGTTCGCGGGCATCCTGCTGTCGATTGCGATCTTTCCCCTCGCCGCCCCGAAATTCTGGCATCACCATTACGGCAAGGTGTCGCTGTTCTGGGCGCTCGCCTTCGTCTTGCCGTTCGCAGTCGTTTACGGACCGGCCACCGCCGGCGCGGAGGTCGTGCATACGGCGCTGCTCGAATACATCCCCTTTATCATCCTGCTGTTTGCGCTGTTCACGGTCGCCGGCGGTATTCTCATCACCGGCAACCTGCATGGCTCTCCCGGTGTGAACACGGCGATCCTCGGTATCGGCACCTTCATCGCAAGCTGGGTCGGCACGACCGGCGCTTCCATGGTGCTGATCCGTCCGCTGCTGCGCGCCAACGACAACCGGCGCTACAATGTGCACACGGTCGTGTTCTTTATTTTCCTTGTATCGAATATCGGCGGCTCGTTGACCCCACTCGGCGACCCGCCGCTCTTCCTCGGCTTCCTGAAGGGCGTCGACTTCTTCTGGACGACCACCAACCTGCTGGCAAAAACGTTGCTCGTCGCCGGCATCCTGCTTGTTGTCTTCTACTTCCTCGACTGCTGGTTCTACGCCAGGGAAGAGAACCTGCCGCACCCGAAAGACCCGACGCCCGACACCGACCGCGTCGGCATTCGCGGCAAACAGAACTTTCCGCTGCTTATCGCAATCATCGGCGCGATCCTGCTGAGCGCGTACTGGAAGCCCGGAGTCGAGTTCAACATCTACGGCACACCTGTTCCGTTACAGTCGATCGTGCGCGACGTGCTGCTGCTCGTGATCGCCGGAGTCTCACTGAAGATCACGCCCGAATACATTCACAAGCGCAACGGCTTCGACTGGCATCCGATCGTCGAAGTCGCCAAGCTGTTCGCCGGCATCTTCGCCACGATCATTCCTGCCATCGCCATCTTGCGTGCGGGCTCCGACGGCGCGCTCGCGCCGCTCGTCGCGCTCGTCACCGACGACGCCGGGCAGCCGAGCAATGTCTGGTATTTCTGGCTGACGGGTATCCTGTCGTCGTTCCTCGACAATGCGCCGACCTATCTCGTCTTCTTCAACCTCGCGGGCGGCGACCCGCAGGAACTCATGGGACCGATGGCTGCGACGCTCGCGGCGATCTCGGCGGGCGCAGTGTTCATGGGCGCCAACAGCTATATCGGCAACGCGCCGAACTTCATGGTGCTCTCGATCGCCAAGCACGCCGGCGTGAAGATGCCGAGCTTTTTCGGCTACATGGGCTGGGCGGCGGTGTTTTTGTTGCCCTGTTTCGCCCTCGTGACTCTCCTGTTCTTCCTGTAGGGACGCAACTTTTCAGGTTCCCCGGCGTTTTCTGGACAGCCGCCGGGGAGCGTCCCGCGGCTCACCGCACATGGGGAGCCTCGCGTGGTCAAGGCGCGCCTTGCATTATCCGTTCAGGCCGTCGCGCTTGCCGCCGGACTTCTGCTTTCGGAGGCCGTGTTCGCGCCGGCGCCCGCGGAGGCGCAGAATTTCTTCGACATGCTTGGCCGCATCTTCCGTGGCGCCGCGCCGCGCGCCTATCAGGGTGAGCCGCCGCGTCTGCTGGAGCGATTTCCCCGCGAGGGCATGCCCGAACAGGCGCCCTCCGGTCCCGGCGGGCCGTCCGTGAGTTACTGCGTGCGGCTATGCGACGGGCGCTATTTCCCGCTGCCGCGCAACGCAAATTCCGACGAGCAGCAGATTTGCAGCGCGATGTGCCCGGCGGCGCAGACGAAAATCTTCAATGGCTCGCAGATCGACGGCGCCGTGGCGAACGACGGCAAGCGCTACTCGAACATGAAAAATGCGTTTCTATACCGTGAGAAGCTCGTGACGAATTGCACCTGCAACGGGCGCGACCCTGCCGGCGTGGCCGCGCTCGATCCGCTCGACGATCCGACGCTGCGTCCCGGCGACGTTGTCGTGACGGCCGAGGGCGCGAAGGTCTTTCAGGGACATCGCGGCGGACGGAAGCGGGCGAATGAATTCGTTCCGGTCGAGCAGGCGCGCAACCTGCCAAAGTCGATGCGCCAGACGCTATCCGATCTCAGGATCGCCCCCGAGCGCCTGACCGCGACGGCGAAGAGCGGGACGCCGGCCACCGCATCGGTCGGCGCGCCCGCCAATCCAGCGCTCACCATGATGCCCGACGGCGGCGAGACGCAGCTCGGCAACCAGCCCGCCGCGCAAAACTGAAGTCAGCGGGCAGGGTTCAGGAACCTTCGCTCAACCACGGCGTTCTTAAGGCGAAACCACTCACATTCGGTGAAAGCCGGGGGACTTGCCGCCATGCGGAAGTCGATGAGCATTCGCGCGCACACGTTTCGCATCGCCGCCATCGCGGTCTGCGGCACGGTCGCCATGCTCGCCCTGCCGCCCTCCGCGCAGGCACAAAATCTTCTCGAATCGCTTTTCAACGCCCTCGGCGGACGCTCGACGCCTTCGCCAACTCCCGTGCATGTCGATCCGGCGGCGCGCGACGTCTGGAACTTCGCGGGCCGGGATGCGCGGCATGCATCGGCCGGCCTCGACCGTACCGGCCTGCGCGACATGCCGTCTTCGAGCTATTGCGTGCGCCTGTGCGACGGCCGCTATTTCCCGCTGCCGCGCAAGACCGGCGCCGTGAACATGAGCAGCGCGCAAATTTGCAGCGCCATGTGCCCGGCCGCGAAGACGGAAGTATTCAACGGCAAGATCATCGATCACGCGATCTCGCGCGAGGGTAAGCCGTACACCTCGATCAAGAACGCTTTCCTTTATCGCGCGAAGACCGTCGAGGACTGCACCTGCAAGGGCGGCGGCGCGTCGGGCGTCGCATCGCTCGATATCATGGACGATCCCACGCTCCGGCGCGGCGACATCGTCGTCACGCGGGATGGTCCGATGGTCTATGCGGGCAACGACCGTGGGCGGAACCGCGAACAGGCGTTCGTCCATCCCGACGACTTCAAGGGCCTGCCACAGAGCGTGCGCAATGAGCTCGCGGGTCTGCGCGTTGCGAAGGACGCAACCGAAACCGCTGCGCTTCCCGCGGACGCGGCCCCGGCCGAAGGTGCCGCCAGGTCGATCAGCTACATGCCGCGCGTTGCGCCGGTCGAAGTGACGCCGGTGGCGGAGGCGTTCTCGTCGTTCGTGCGATAATCTTGTCCGCTCGTCCCCGCGAAGGTGGAGACCAGCGCTGGATCCCGGATAGCTCGCCGAACGGCGAGCGTTCGCTCGCCTATGCGCGGGAATGAGCGGGTGGATTATTACTCGGCCGCGATGCGCACTTCCGGCGCCGCCGCGCGCACGTCGGCGTCGACGTGCTTCTCGAACTTCACGAAATTGTCCTGGAACATTTTCACGAGGCCGCGCGCGGTCTCGTCGAACTCGGCCTTGTTCTGCCAGGTCTTGATCGGGTGGAGCAGATGCGGCTCGACGCCGGGCACCGAGGTCGGCACGGAGAAGCCGAAATAGGGATCGACGCGGTAGCCGGCGTTCTTGAGCGAGCCGTTGAGGGCGGCGGTCAGGAGCGTGCGCGTCGCCTTGATCGGCATGCGGCGGCCGACGCCGTATTTGCCGCCGGTCCAGCCGGAGTTCACCAGCCAGCAGTCGACCTTGTGCTCGGCAATATATTTGCGCAGCAGGTTGCCATACTCCGCCGGCGGACGCGGCAGGAAGGGCGCACCGAAGCAGGTGGAGAATTCCGGCTGCACGCCGACGAGACCCTTTTCGGTGCCGGCGACCTTCGCGGTGTAGCCGGAGAGGAAGTGATACATCGCCTGCGCGGGTGTGAGCTTCGCGATCGGCGGCATCACGCCGTAGGCGTCGGCGGTGAGGAAGATGATGTTCTTCGGGTGACCGGCCCGGCCGGTGCGCGACGCGTTCGGGATGAAGTCGAGCGGATAGGCCGAACGCGTGTTTTCGGTCTTCGAGATGTCCGCGTAGTCCGGCACGCGCGTGTCGGGGTCGAATACGACGTTCTCGAGGATCGCGCCGAAGCGGTTGGTCGCATCCCAGATCTGCGGCTCGTTCTCGTGCGAGAGGTTGACCGTCTTGGCGTAGCAGCCGCCCTCGAAATTGAAGATGCCCTCGGGACCCCAGCCGGTCTCGTCGTCGCCGATCAAGGTGCGGTTCGGATCGGCCGAGAGCGTCGTCTTGCCGGTGCCGGAAAGTCCGAAAAAGAGCGCGCTGTCGCCGCCCTCGCCGACATTGGCCGAGCAGTGCATCGGCATGACGCCCTGCGCCGGCAGATAGAAGTTGAGCGTCGTGAAGACCGACTTCTTCATCTCGCCGGCATAGGAACTGCCGCAGATCAACACGATCTTGCGCGTGAAGTCGATCGCAACCATCGTGTCGGAGCCCTCGCGGCCGCCGTGACGCCTGGCGTCGGGGCGGAAGGACGGCAGATCGACAATGGTCATTTCGGGCGCGAAACCCGAGAGCTCCGCCCGCTCGGGGCGGATCAGCAACGTGCGGATAAAGAGCGAGTGCCAGGCGAGCTCGGTGAAAACGCGGACCTTGATGCGGTACTTCGGATCGGCGCCGCCATAGAGGTCCTGCGCGAAGAGCTGCTTGCCGTCGGTATGCGCAATGAAATCGGCGAGCAGATTGTCGAAGTGCTCCTTCGACATTTTGCGGTTGCCGTCCCACCAGACCGAATTCTCGGTCAGCGCATCGACGACCGTGTGCTTGTCCTTGGGCGAGCGTCCGGTGTGGTGACCGGTCTCGGCGCAGAGGGCGCCACCTTCGACGATCTCGGCTTCCTTGTTCGCAATCGCATGCTCGTAAAGTGCCGGCGCGGTCAGATTCCAGTGCACGCCGGCGAGACTTTTGAAGCCGAATTTATCGGCGCCGAATGCACCGTTGCGAATGCCGGTCTCGTTCACGAACTGCCTCCCAGAAATTGCGCCGGGCCCGGCCCGGAATTGAACCGCCACGGCCTTTATCCGGCTTCTCTGGCCGGGCTTTGGAGCGGCGCCTCTTGAATGGGGCGGGACCATAAATACCGCGCCCGGCAAAGGGAAGGGCTCGCGTGGCGGAATTTCGGCAGGCAACGTCGCAGGCGCAATGGTTGGGCAGCCAACCGCCTGAATTAACCTCGATTCACGCGCCGCGCGCCTGCCTTGCCAATTCCGCCAGTATTTGACGCAGCGCAGTCGCGTTCATGACGCGCTGCGGAAAATCGAGCCGCCGGACCGTGTCCTCGCACATCAGGTCACAACCCTCCGGGTCGATACCGATGATGCGCCACGCGCCGTCAGGCGCACCGAGCAGCCGCGTCGCATACAGCCGGATCGCATCGGCGTGGTCGTCATTCATGTGACGGATCGCGCCCTCCTCCGCTTCCAGCAACGGATCGGCTTCAATAGCAAGATCGCTTGCACGCAAGTCGATGATACGGCCGAAGCCCGCGACGAGATGACCGCCGGTCATCTCGATGCGCCAGAAGCCGAAATCCTTGAAGCCCGAATAGGCGGCCGACGACGGATGGCGCGCGAGAAAGCGCCGCTCGGCGGTCGCGAGCTCGGTGGGCGCAATCGTGCCGCTGATGCTGATGCGCGAGCCCTCGAGCGGATCGCCGGTTCGGCGCTCCTCGAGCAGCAGCGAGACGCGCGGGTCTTGCTGAATGTTCTGGGTGTGGCGCGCGAGCTTGGACAAGAGCAGGATCGGCGCTGCGTCCGGCATGGTGGCAACGGTAACCAGTGACGCATACGGCGCACCGCTCGGCTGGATACTGCCAAGGGCGCCGCTTCTCGCTTCCGACAGCAGCCTGCGGGCTGCCCGGACCGGGTCGAAATTTTCTGACGGACGCATTTCTCTGATCCGCCCCCTCGGCGGTATTCGGCTTCTCCGGCCTTCAAATGGGCCGTTAGCGCCCAAATATGGGGCGGAACTGCCGCGTCAATCATAGCGCATGCCGGGCGTGGCTTTCGACAGTCCGAGAGGCTAGTTTCGCCCGATCGGGGGCATCGATTCCGGGGCCGTCACATTTCGGCCCCGGCAAAGGGTTTCAACCGGCTGGGGAACTCGCCCCGGCGGGTGACAAGGAGACGGTATGCCTACGATCGCTTTGGTCGATGAC
>JAICQA010000267.1 GCA_025929595.1 Xanthobacteraceae bacterium | reverse complement strand
TCTTTACCGACGTGTCCAATATCGCGATCTATGAGACGCTGCTCGCCGTCGCGCTCTTCACCGTCGTCGGCACCTGGATTGTGAGCCAGAGCCGCCTCGGCTTCGCGTTGCGCGCCATCGGCGAGGACGAAACGGTCGCGCGCCATGCCGGCATCAACACCACCCGCGTCAAGGTCGTCTGTTTCGCGCTGTCCGCGTCGGTGATGTCGCTGGTCGGCGCCGTGCTGGCGCTGCGCTACCCCTATGTCGACGCCAGCATCGCCTTCAACAACACGTGGTCGTTTCAGGTGCTGATCGCGGCCCTCCTCGGCGGCGGCGGTCGCGCCTGGGGCCCCGCGATCGGCGCAATCCCGCTGGTGTTGCTGTCCGAATTCCTCGCCGGCACCTTCCCGCATCACTTCAGCATCGCACTCGGCCTCTGCTTCGTCGTCATTGTCTACTTCCTGCCCGGCGGTATTACGCGGCTTGTGCTGCGCCTTTGGCATTCGTGGCGCGCGCCGCATCACGCGGCGCGTGCGGAGGCGCATTGATGACCGAGCAGTTTTTCAGTGTACGTGGCTTGCGCAAGGCGTTTGGCGGCCTCGTCGCCGTGCGGGACGTATCCTTTGACATTCCGAAAGGCTCGATCATGGGTCTCATCGGACCCAACGGCTCGGGCAAGACCACCGTTCTCAACCTGATCACCGCCGAGCTCACGCCCGATAGCGGTTCGGTATTGTTCGAGGGCAAGGAGATCGTGGGCCTGCAATCCTTCCAGGTCTGCCGCACGAAGATCGCCCGCACGTTCCAGCTCGTGCGCGTGCTGCCCTACATGACGACGCGCGAGAACGTCATGCTCGGCCGCATGTTCGGCTCCGAACCCGTTTCACCGGCCGAGGCCGCGCATGACGCGGACAGCTTCCTCGAACGCGTCGGCATGGCGGGCAAGGCCGACATGTTTGCCTCGCAGCTTACGTATATCGACCAGAAGCGCATCGAGCTCGCCCGTGCGCTCGCCACCCACCCTCAACTCCTGCTGCTCGATGAGTGGCTCGCCGGCCTCAATCCGACCGAGTTGCGCATCGGCATCGATCTGATCCGCCAGATCCGCCGTGAGGGCGTCACCATCGTCATGATCGAACATGTGATGGAGGCAATCCGCGCGCTCTGCGATCGTTGCGTCGTGCTCAATGCCGGCGGCAAGATCGCGGAAGGAACGCCGCAGTCCGTGTTGTCCGACCCCGAAGTGATGCACGCCTATCTGGGGATCGACGATGCTGCGGCTTGAGAACATCAGCGTCTGGTACGGCAAGCATGAGGCGCTGCATAGCGTCTCGCTCGAAGCGCCCGCGGGCCAGACGACGGTGATCTTGGGCGCCAATGGCGCCGGCAAGACGACGTTGCTGAAGGCGATCGGCGGTCTCGTGCCGATCCGCCCCGGCGGCAAAGTGTTGTTCGACGGCAAGTCGCTGGAGGGCGTGCCGTCGCATCAAATCGTTGCCCACGGTATCGCCCTGGTGCCCGAGGGGCGGCGACTGTTCCCTGACATGACCGTAACCGACAATCTCCGTCTCGGTGCCTACACAGAGCACGCCCGCGCCGGTGAGGAACGCCAGCTTGAGCGCATGTTCGCACTTTTCCCGCGGCTCTTGGAGCGGCGCGATCAACTCGCGCGCACCATGAGCGGCGGCGAGCAGCAGATGCTCGCGATCGGGCGCGCCCTGATGTCGGAGCCGAAGTTTCTCCTGCTCGACGAACCCTCGCTCGGCCTCAGCCCCCGGCTCGTTAAGGATTTGTTCTCCGTTTTACGGAAGATTACCCAAAGCGGGCAGGCTGTCGTTCTCGTCGAGCAGAACGTGCATCAGAGTCTTCGGCTTGCTGACCGCGTTCATGTGTTGGAAAATGGCCGTATCGTCAGGTCTGGATCGCCGTCCGAAATCGAAGAGGACAAGGTGATTCAGCAGGCATATCTCGGCCTGGAGAGTGAGCGTACCATGTCGGTTCAAGCTGAAGCCCAAGTGTCCGGCGGCGGTTTCTACAATCCGGCCGCCCGAGCCGCGAAGACCCAGCCGACCGCCGCGCCGCAGGCTGCCGCGCGTCCCGCGCAATCGGCCGCCAATGCAGTCGTCTCGCGCGCCAATCCGGGCGGCTTCTACAATCCTTATTCGCGCTCCGTCGGCGAGAAGGTCGCACCCGCACGCGACAGCACCGCGCCCGCGGCCCCACGCACCGAAAAGCCGAAGAGCAGCGGCGGCTTCTACAATCCGTCCGCGCGTCCCGGCTCCGGCCACTGACGCCACGCAATTCGCCGCGTAGGCGGCACGCCGCGCCGCCGAGCGAAGCAAGGGTCCGGCGCGGTAAACCGAAAAATTAAAAGGGCGGGTCTTTTGACCCGCCCTTTTGTTTGATTGCCCGGCGCGCTTACTTGTCGCGCAGCAGGTGATAGCTGAGCTCGCCCGGATCGGTGAGGTCCGGCACCTTCCAGCCGTCGAGGTCGTATTCGGCCATGCACTGTTCGGCATAGCCCGTGAGCTTCGCCGCGGTGCCGTTGGCCATCGCGGTGAACAGCGGGAAGCGGCGGATTTCCTCGACCGAGCCGCCATAGTTGATCTCGTACAACTCATGCCGGCCGGCGAATTCGGTGCCGACCGCATCCCACAAGAGCTTCAGGAGCTTCGCGCGATCGACCGCCGTGTAGCCGTTCGAGCCGCGCATATACTTGTCGATATAGGGGCGGATTTCGGGGTTCTTGAAATCGCGCGCCGACGAAGTGAGGAAGATCAGGCCGGACGCGACCGTCGTCTCGATGATGTACTTGATCTTCGTGAAGGCGAAGCTCGCCAGCACGTGGTAGGCGTGCCCCGGCTCGATGTCGGGCAGCAGGTAATTGCCGGCCCAGGGCTGGGGATTTTTCACCATCGCCTCGGCCAGCCCCCAGAACGTGTTGCGCCACACCAGCACCTCGCCGACATTCGCCTGCACGCCGCGATAGTCTTTGGTGCCGGACGCTTCGACCGCCTTCAGCAAAAGGCCGGCGATGAAGTCGAGTTTGACCGCGAGGCGTGTGCAGGCGTGCACATAGAGCCGCGGCAGGAAGCCAGTCTGCGGGAAGAAATTGTTGGCCTTCGCCACGTCGCCATAGAGGAACACGTTCTCCCAGGGCACCAGCGCCTTGTCGAGAATGAACACGGCGTCGTTCTCGTCGAGCCGCGAGGAAAGCGGATAGTCGAACGCGCTGCCCATGGCCGTCGACGTCATTTCGTAGGACGCGCGGCAGATCAGCTTCACGCCCGGCGCACCGTTCGGGATCATGAAGATCGTCGAAAAGGCCTTGTCACCGACCGGAAGCAGGCCGTGATGCGCGACAAAGGTGTAGTTGGTCAGCGCCGAGCCGGTCGCGACCACCTTGGCGCCTGAAACGATCAGGCCGGCGTCGGTCTCCTTTTCGACGTGCATGTAGACGTCGCCGACCTTCTCGGGCGGCAGATTGCGGTCGACCGGCGGATGGATGATCGCGTGATTGACGTAGGGAACGCGCTCCTGGGTGAACTGGTACCAGCGTTTCGCGTTCTCCTGAAAGGGTGCGTAGAAGTCGACGGTCGCGCCGAGGGTGGCGAGGAACGACGCCTTGTAGTCCGGTGCGCGGCCGAGCCAGCCATAGGTGAGCTTCGCCCATTCGGCGATGGCATCGCGGCCTTTGATCAGTTCTTCCGGCGTCGTCGGCGCCTTGAAATAGGCCTGCGTCATGCCGCCATTGCCAGTGTCGGTCGGCACCATGAGTTTGTCTTTATGCTTCGGGTCGTGCATCGCGTCGTACAGTCGCGCGCACATGCGCGCGGTGTTGCGGAACGCGGGGTGCGTCGTCACGTCCTTGACGCGCTCGCCATAGATGTAGATTTCGCGGTCGTCACGCAGCGAGTCGAGATACTCGTTGCCGTTCATCGGCCGCGTGAACCGGAGCTTGCCGGTGGATTCGGGCCGAGCTGCGTAGGACTCTTGTTCCTCGCGCGTGGCGGCTCTCGACATCGTGGATACCCTCCCTGTTGTACTCGCCGGAAAGAACCGCGCTTCCTGTAATTGCTTGATGGCGCTTATTATTCAGCCCGGCAG
>JAICQA010000279.1 GCA_025929595.1 Xanthobacteraceae bacterium | reverse complement strand
TGGCGCGACCGGCCTGCTCGCGCGGCCCTACACGGCACAAGCGCTGCGCATGAAATTCGACGAGGGCATTTCACTCATCGCCATCGCGGAGGGGTTCGAAACGGAGGGACTTGCCGGCATTGGCGCGGGCGTCGCCGCGTTGCACGAGATTTTCGAGTCGGCCCTTGCCGGCGGCCCGGTCGACACGAAGGCGATCGACAAAGCGAGTGATGAGGTCGTCGGTACGATCGACGACCAGGGACTTTCACGCTGGGTGAACGTGGTGCGGAAGCATCACAGCCAGACCTATCAGCATTCCCTGCTGGTGACCGGTGTCGCGGTCGGTTTCGCGCGGCTCCTCGGATTCAGTCGCGCGGACAAGCAGCGGCTCGCATCGGCCGGGCTGCTGCACGACATCGGCAAGGCAAAAATCCCGCTCGACATCCTCGAGAAGCAGGGACCGCTCGATCGCGCCGAGACCGTTTTGATGCGTGAGCATCCCTTGCTGGGGCTGGAAGTGCTGCAATCGTCCCCGGCGCTTCAGCCGGAAATGATCGACATGGTGGTGCATCATCATGAATATCTCGACGGCTCCGGCTACCCGCACGGCCTCCAGGCGCAATCGATCTCCGACCTCGTGCGCGCGATCACCATCTCGGATATCTACGGCGCGCTGATCGAGCGGCGCAGCTACAAGGCGCCGCTGGCACCGAATGAGGCCTACGAGATTCTGCTCACCATGGGCGGCAAGCTCGATCAGGACCTCGTGCGCGAGTTCAAGGCTATCGCGCGCGCCTGATTCCGCGCTAAGACGAATTTCATGAACAAGCCTTGGCAGGACGACCGCGTCCGGCGCGGCATGGATGCAATGTGGGCGTTGCGCCGTAAGTGTCTCGCGGCGGGCGACAAGCATATCGGCTGGAAGATCGCGTTCGGCCCGAGGACCGTTCAGGAAAAGCTCGGCATTGCGGCGCCGCTCGTCGGCTTTCTCACGGAGAGCCGTCTGCTGCGCTCGGGCGAAACGGCAAATCTTGCGGGCTGGGGCAAGCCGATCGCGGAGCCCGAGATTGCGGTCTACATGGCGCGCGATCTCGGCGCAGGGGCGGATGCGGCTACCGCGACGGCGGCCATCGGCAAAATGGGACCCTCGTTCGAACTGATCGACTCGCCGGCGCCGCCTACGGACCCGGAAGCCGTGTTGAAGGGCAATATCGGGCATCGCCATGTCGTGGTCGGGCCGACGGGCATGGCGTCATTCGAGCAGATGATGGGACGGCTCTTTCGCGGCGAGACGGAAGCCGCCTTCACGAAGGACGTGATCGCGCTCCCCGGCGATCCGCGCACGCTGATCGCGCATGTCGCCGATTACCTCGCGGCGTTCGGCGAGACGCTGCGCGCGGGCGACCTCGTGATCTGCGGATCGGTGGTGGCGGCCGTACCGGTCGAAGCGGGCGACGAAACGATGCGCTTCGTGCTCGATCCGATCGGCGACGTTTCGGTGCGTTACAGCCGCTGAGCGCTATTCGACAATCGAACTTTTCAGTCTGGTTGCGTCGCTGACGGCACGCACGCCCGGCACGTTCTCCGCAACCACCCGCAACGCCGTTTGCATCTCGCGCGTCAGCGCGATGCCCTCGATCGTCACGATGCCGCCGCGCACGCCGACCTCGACCTGCGCCGAGTGAAACCACGGCTCGGTCTTCATACGCTTCATCACTTCTGTCTGGATTGCATCGTCGTCGGTGGGGGCGGGGTCGGACTTCTCGTGCAGGCCGGCGAGCAGGCGGAGGAGATCGGCGCGGCTCACGATGCCGACAACCTGGCCGCCGCGCACGATCGGGACACGCTTGATGTTATGGTTCTCGAACAGCTTGGCGACGTCGTTGAGCGAAGTGTTTTCGTCTGCGGTGATGACGGGGCGACTCATGACTTCGCCCGCATAGCGCGCGTGCGATTTCACATATTCGGTCGCGAGCCTTTCGTCCGAGATCATCAGTTCGAGCCACCAGGAGCGGTGCTTGGCGGTGTCGGTTTCCACGCGGCGGATGAGATCTCCTTCGCTCACGATCCCGACGAGCTTGCCGTTATCGACGACCGGGACGGCGCTGATGCGGTGCTTGAGCAGTAACTTCGCAACGTCGTTGACGCTCGTGTCCGGATAGACGCTCAGCACATCCGGTTCCATTACATCGGCCGCCTTCATGGATTCCCCCTGTTGCGCCTTTTGGTCGTGTTGGGCGAAAGCCTAGCATGACGGCGGCGAACGGGGAGGCGGGCGTTCAACTCGGCCGGTAGCGGTAGATCCAGGCGTTACGGTCAATCAGTTTTTCTCCGTCCCAGAGCAGCTTCAGGTCGCGCGCCCAGCGCAGCGGACCGCCCGCATGATAGATGCGGGCGTTGAAGCGAGCGCCGCGCTGCATGCGTGCCGTGCGTTCCGCGCGCTCGGCCTCGTAGGAGCGGAAGGCGTCGGCGGGATCGTCGCGACGCGCGAGGTGGCGCGCGATCGCGACGGCGTCTTCCAATGCGGCACCCGCGCCTTGCGCCAGCGTCGGCAGCATGGGGTGCGCGGCGTCGCCTAACAACGTCACCCGGCCTTCGCCCCAATGCTTAAGTGGTTCGCGGTCGGCGAGTGCCCAGCGCTGAAACGATTTCGCCGCCAGCAGGAGATCGCGCGGCATGTAAGACCAGCGCGCGAAGAGCTTCGGCATTTCCGCGATGGTCGCGGGTTCGTTCCAGCTGTCCGCGCGCCAGGTGTCGCGGAAGATCGCGACGACATTGATCTGCTCGCCGCCGTGCACCGGATAGTGGACGAGATGCGCCTTCCGCCCGAGCCACAACCGCGTGACCGGCTCCGTAAATTGCGGCGGCAGATCGCGCGCGGGAACGAGCGCGCGCCACGCAACGAGATTGTGAAAAACGGGCGCGCTCTCGCCGTGCAGACGTGTACGCATTTTCGACCACAGGCCGTCGGCGCCGATGAGTGCGATCCCGAGTTCTTCCTCGCTCTTGCCGTTTCGTTTGATGAGCGCAGTTGTGCCGCGCGCGTGCGCCGCAAAGTCCGTGACCTCCGCGCCGTACATGAATTCGATGTCCACGATGTCCTGTGCAGCTTCGAGCAGCACATGCTGCAAATCGGCGCGCAACGTCACGAGCCACGGCGCGCCGAAGCGGGCCTCGGCGTCTTCGAGCGGCGCTTCGGCGAGGGTTTTGCCGCTCCGTCCGTCGCCGACAATGACGCGCTTCGCCGTCACGGCGCGCTTCTTCAGCGCCGGGAGCACGCCCAGGCGGTCGAGTGCGCGCGAGGCGTTGGGCGTGAGCTGGATGCCGGCGCCGATCTCGGCGAGTTTCGTTGCGCGCTCAAGGATAAGAGGACGGAAGCCAGCACGGGCGAGCGCAATCGCGGCGGAAAGACCGCCGATACCGGCGCCAGCAATCAGGATCGTGCGGGCGCGGGCCAAGGGATGCCCGCGTCAGGCTGCCTTGCCGGTGTAAGCGCACTCCGCAGGCCGGGCCTGGTTCGGCGCGAGCGCGGGGTTGTAGCTGTAGAGGGTCGAGCAATAGGGGCAGACGATTTCGTTCGCGTCGCCCATGTCGAGATAAACATGCGGATGATCGTTCGGCGGCAATGCGCCGGTGCATTTGAACTCATGCGCGCCAATCTCGATCTTCGGCACGCCGGGATCGTTATGGAAATGGGGAACGACGGAGTCGGCCATGTTCTTCCTGCCAAGGTCGGGAGCCGCGCGGACCTTAGCGGCAATGCCGGGCCGGCGGAAGCGGGACCGCGACGCTTTTCCGTGGCAAGATCGCGCAACCGACAGGGAGAAGGCGGATGCCGCGTGTGCTCTATGAACGGGATGGGCGCATCGCCCGCATCACGTTGAACCGTCCGGAGGTCATGAATGCGATCGACGATGAGATGCCG
>JAICQA010000077.1 GCA_025929595.1 Xanthobacteraceae bacterium | reverse complement strand
TCGCCGCGCATTCCCGAGCGCGCGGGAATGCGCGGCGTTTGTCATTCGGCTCAGCGCTGCGGGATGCCCGCTTCCTTCATGACCTTGCCCCAGCGTTCGACCTCGCTCGCGACATGCTTTCCGAAAGCATCCGGCGTCGAGCCCTTGAGCACGAAGGCTGCCTTCATCGCCTGCTCCTGAACGCTCTTCTTTGCGAGCACCTTCTGGATCGCAGCGTTCATCTTGTCGACGATCGGCTTCGGCGTGCCGGCGGGGAAGTTGAAGCCGTACCAGGTGGTCACGTCGTATTCCTTCAGCCCGCTTTCGGCGACGGTCGGCACGTCCGGCAGGCCGGGATAGCGTTCGGCCGACGTCACGGCGAGCGCCTTCATCTCGCCGCTCTTGACCTGACCGAGCACGGGCGAAAGCACCTCGACGAGATAGTCGGCTTCGCCCGAGCGCGTCGCGGCGACGGCTTCCGGCGTCTTCTGATACGGAACGTGCGTGACCTTGATGTCCGCGAGCTGCGAGAACAGCTCGCCCGCGAAGTGCTGCGTACTGCCAACGCTGACGCTCGCGAAATTGAGCTTGCCGGGATTGGCCTTGGCGTTCTTGATGAGATCGCCCGCGGTCTTCGCGGGGAAGTCGGGACGCGATACGATGATGAGCGGGAGTGTGGCCACCAGCGACACCGGCTGGAAATCCTTCACCGCGTCGAATTTGAGCGACTTGTAAGTGACGGCCGAAATTGCATGGCCGTTGTTCGCCATGAACATCGTGTAGCCGTCGGGCGCGGCGCGCGCGACGGACTCCGCGGCGACCGTGCCGCCGGCGCCGGGCCGGTTCACGACCACGACCGGCTGACCCAGCTCTTCGTTGAGAGCCGTCGCTACGATGCGCGCGATGATGTCGGTGCCGCCGCCGGCGCCGAAGCCGACGACGAGGTTGATCGGGCGCTCCGGCCACTTGTCCTGCGCGGCGGCGGGCGCCGACGCCAGCAGCAGCGCGCCGGCAATAGTGCCGAGAATCTGCGATGCCTTCATGGTGTTTCCCTCCCGTGATCGATTTGCTTTGTCGGCTTCGATATTGTTCGATATCAAACAATTGGACGCGGCTGCTATCGAGTCAAGCTGAAGCGTCGGCCGTTGCGGTGCGAAATGAAAGCGGACTCGCGGCCACATGCGGCCAGTGCTCGGGGGAGCGGTATGATCGGACGGGAACTGCCGCTGCGCGATTATTGCGCGGGCCTGTTTGTCATTCTCGTCGGCGCCTATGCCGTTTGGGAGGCATCGCACTATCCCTTCGGCTCGCTGCAAGCGATCGGCTCCGGCTTCTTCCCGGTGATGCTCGGCCTGCTGGCGCTGCCGATCGGCGTTGCCATTCTCTGGGAAGCCGCGACGCGGCCGGCTGCACCTTCCGGCGAGGCTGACGACGAGAAAGTAGAACTGCGGCCGATCCTCGCCGTCACCGGCGCGCTGCTCGCGTTCACGCTCGTCATCGACCGCGCCGGACTCGCTCCCGCAATTTTCGCGGCGGCCGTGCTGGCTTCGCTCGCGGAACGCGAATTTCGTCCGGTGAGCGTCGCGGTGCTCGCGGCCGGTCTTGCCGCGATCTGCGCGGCAATCTTCGTGTACGCGCTGAAACTGCCGATCCAGATTTTCGCCTGGTGAAGATCCGTGGATCTGTTTTCAAATCTCGCGCTCGGCTTTGAAACCGCCTTCTCGGTCTCGGCTCTCCTTTATTGCTTCGTCGGCGTGACGGTGGGCACGTTCATCGGCGTGCTGCCCGGCATTGGGCCGCTTGCCGCCATCGGCATGCTGTTGCCGCTCACCTTCTACGCGCCGCCGACCGAGGCGCTCATCATGCTCGCCGGCATCTATTACGGCTCGCAGTATGGCGGTTCGACCGCATCGATCCTGCTGAACGTGCCGGGCACGGCGGGCGCGGCCGTGACCTGCCTCGACGGCTATCCCATGGCGCGGCAGGGCCGCGCCGGGGTGGCGCTGTTCGTGACGACGATCGCGTCGTTCGTCGGCGGCATTGTCGGCGTGATCATCCTTGCCGCCTTCGCGCCATTGCTCGCGCGCTTCGCGCTCAGCTTCGGCTCGCCGGAATATTTTTCGCTGATGGTGCTCGGGCTCATCATGGCGGCGCTCGTCGGCGAGGGTTCGCAATTGCGCTCGCTCGCCATGGTGCTGTTCGGCCTGCTGATCGGCATTGTCGGGACCGACGTCAGCACGGGGCAATCCCGCTTCATGTTCGGCTGGAACGAGCTGAGCGAGGGGATCAATCTCGTCATCATCGCCACTGGCCTGTTCGGCGTGGCCGAGATCATGGCCAATGCCGGCCGGATGCGCGATCCGACCATGAGGCCGACCGATATTTCGCTGCGCTCGATGATTCCGACACGGGACGATCTGCGCCGCTCCTGGCCGGCGACGCTGCGCGGCACGGCGATCGGCTCTGCGATCGGCGTGCTGCCGGGCGCGGGGGCGGCGTTGTCGACCTTCATCGCCTATGCGGTGGAGAAGCGGGCGGCGGACGATCCGAGCCGTTTCGGCAAGGGCGCCGTCGAAGGCGTTGCGGCACCGGAGGCCTCGAACAACGCCGCCGCCCAGACGGCGTTCGTGCCGACGCTCAGCCTCGGTATTCCGGGCGACGCGATCGTGGCGTTGATGCTCGGCGCGCTCATTATTCACGGCGTCGTCCCGGGACCGCGCCTGATCGTCGACAATCCGGAGATGTTCTGGGGCCTCACGGTCAGCTTTCTGATTGGCAACGCGCTGCTTGTGATCCTCAACCTGCCGCTCGTCGGCATCTGGGTCAGGATGCTGCTCATCCCCTACCGGATGCTGTTTCCGTCGATCCTCGTGTTCATCTGTATCGGTGTTTATTCGCTGAATTTCTCCAGCTTCGACGTGGCGCTGGTGATCGTTTTCGGGCTCGTGGGCTATGGGCTGCGGCTGATGAAATTCTCGCCGGCGCCGCTCCTGCTCGGGCTCGTGCTGGCACCGCTGCTCGAGCAGAATCTGCGGCGTTCGCTCCTGATTGCGCGCGGCGATCCGACGATCTTCTTCCAGCGGCCGATCAGCGCGGTTTTGCTCGGCGGCGCCGTGGTGCTGGCGATCGTGATCGCGCGCAGCGAGCTGAAGAAGAGAAGGCTCGCCAGGAAGGCGACCTAAAGTTCGCTTGTCGGCGAGCGCTAAATCTCTCTTGCGCTCTCGAACTGGAACGGCGAGACGCCGCGCATGGTCTCGTCGAGAATGAGCGGACGGGTGAGGGGCGGCTCGGCGCGCTGCGCGCAGTTCGCACGCTCGCAGAGCCGGCAGTTCACGCCGATGGGCGTCGGCTCGATGCCTTCGAGATTGATCCCCGCCGCGTAAACGAGGCGTGGGGCGAATTTCAATTCGCAACCCAAACCGATCGCAAAGCGCGGATGAGGTGCCGCGTGGGGGACGACTGCGCGGCGCACGGTCTGCGCCATGGAAAAGTAGCGGCTGCCGTCGGGCAACTCGATCACCTGTGTCACCATGCGGCCCGGCGTGTCGAAGGTCGCGTGCACGTTCCACAGCGGGCAGGTGCCGCCGAATTTCGAGAACGGAAACGTGCCCGACGAAAATCGCTTCGAGACGTTGCCCGCGTGATCGACGCGCAGCATGAAGAACGGCACGCCGCGGGCGTTCGGCCGCTGCAACGTGGTGAGACGGTGGCAGACCTGCTCGAAGCTCGCGCCGAAGCGCTGCTCCAGAATGCCGACGTCGTAGTTCAGCGCCTCGGCCGCTTCGTGGAAGCGGCCATAGGGCATAATGGCGGCGGCGGCGAAGTAGTTGGCCAGCGAAATGCGGAAGAGGCGGCGCGAGGTCTCGTCGATCTCGCCGCTCTTCTCGATGATCTCGTCGATGAGCGTTCCGGCTTCGGCCAGCGCGAGCTGGAACGCAAGCTGGAAGACGCGGCCCGGCGCGTCGATCAGTTCGGAAAGATGCAGTTGCCGCTGGTGACGCACCCAGCGCCGCAGGTTGTCGCGCATCACATCGACCGGCAGGACGCGCACAAGCGTCCCGTGCCGCTCGCGCAGGCGTTCCGAAAGCGCGCCGAAGAGCTCGTGGTTGGGTGAATTGAGTTCGTCGCGCAGCGCTTCCGCCGCTGTCTCCAGTGTCGGGAAGTGATTGCGGTTCTTCTCGATCAGGTCGCGCACGCGCTCGACCGGGTTGCCTTCAAAGGCCTGCTCGCTGTCGCGACCGGCGAGGCGCGCGGCCACCATCGTTTCGCCGCGGCGCGCTTCGGTGTAGGCGTGATAGAGCCGCTGCACGGCGGTTGCGACATCGGGGCAAAGCTCGGCGAAGTCGCGCAGTTCCTGCTTCGGCACCTCGCTGCCGCGAAAGAGCGTGTCGCTGAAGAGTTCGTTCAGCTCGACAAAGGAACGGTCCTGGTCGGCGCCCGCGAGATCGCGCAGGTCGATGTCATAGGTCTCCGCCATCTTGACAAGGATCTGCGCCGTGACCGGGCGCTGGTTGCGTTCGATCAGGTTCACATAGCTCGCGGAGATTCCGATCTCCTCGGCCATCTGGGTCTGCGACAGGCCGAGCTGGCGGCGCAGGCGGCGAAAACGCGGGCCGATGAACAGCTTGCGGGCCGGATTGGCGGGCTTTATCGCGGCTTTCGGCAGGTTTGAGTTTGACATTTGTGACAATCGCACAATGAAATCTGTCAGATTGTGACACCTTAGCACGAATATGCTCCCCGTCCACATTCCATAAGAAGCCGCTGGAAGTTATGCCCGTGAGTACATCCAAACAGCCGTTGTCACGGCTGTATCAGAGGAACGGACATGACCAAGCTGACCTTCTCCGGCATCATCCCCAACGCTCCGGTCGGGCGCTTTGAGGGCGTAAAGCGCCCCTACAGCCCGGAGGACGTGCTGCGCCTGCGCGGCTCGTTCCAGGTCCGCTATTCGCTCGCCGAGCGGGGTGCCAACCGCCTCTGGGACCTTCTCCATACGCTGCCGTATCTGCCGTCGCTCGGCGCCGTCACCGGCAATCAGGCGATGCAGATGGTGCGCGCGGGCCTGCAGGCGATTTACCTGTCGGGCTGGCAGGTCGCCGCCGACAACAACAACGCCGGCAACACCTTCCCGGACCAGAGCCTTTATCCGTCGGACTCAGGCCCCGAGCTTTGCCGCCGCATCAACAACACGCTGCGGCGCGCCGACCAGATCGAGCATTCGGAAGGCGGCGCGAAGCGCGACTGGCTCGTGCCGATCGTGGCCGACGCCGAAGCCGGCTTCGGCGGACCGCTCAACGCGTATGAGATCATGAAGAACTACATCGAGGCGGGCGCCTCGGGCGTTCACTTCGAGGACCAGCTCGCTTCTGAGAAGAAGTGCGGCCATCTCGGCGGCAAGGTGCTGATCCCGACGGCGGCGCATGAGCGAAATCTCATTGCGGCGCGCCTGGCTGCCGACGTCTGCGGTGTGCCGTCGATCGTCATGGCGCGCACCGACGCGGAAAGCGCGCGGCTGATCACGTCGGACATCGACGAGCGCGACCGCGAGTTCATCACCGGCGAGCGCACGGCGGAAGGCTTCTATCGCCTGAAGCCGGGCACGGGCTTGGCACACTGCATCAAGCGCGGCCTTGCCTTCGCTCCGCTCTCCGACCTCATGTGGTGGGAGACGTCGCATCCGAATCTCGACGAGGCGAAGCAGTTCGCCGAAGCGATCCGCCGCGATTATCCCAACAAGATGCTCGCCTATAACTGCTCACCGTCCTTCAACTGGCGCGAGAATCTGGACGAGGCGACGATCCGCCACTTCCAGCGCGAGCTGGGTGCGATGGGATACAAGTACCAGTTCGTCACGCTCGCCGGCTTCCACAGCCTCAATCACGGCATGTACGAACTGGCGCGCGGTTATGCCGAGCGCGGCATGTCGGCCTACTCGGAGCTCCAGGAAGCGGAGTTCGAGTCGGAGCGGAACGGCTACACCGCGACGCGCCACCAGCGCGAAGTCGGCACCGGCTATTTCGATCTTGTGAACGTCACGATCAACGGCGGCGCGTCCTCAACGACGGCCATGTCGGAGTCGACGGAGAGCGCGCAATTCCACGCGCCGCGCACGCAGATCGCGGCAGAGTGATTTCGGCGGGGCAACCGAAGGAGAGAGCCATGAAGAATCGTTTCTGGGTCCTCGGCGGCGAATACACCTCGCTCCAATTCGAGGAATTGATCGACGGCACCGAGCGGCTGTTCGGCCCCTACCTGGGTCGGAAGGAAGCGGAGCAGACGTGGCGTGAACTGTCCGAGCGTCATCGCCCGGAATGCAACGTGCGCTTCTCGATTGTCGAAGAACGGACTTTGGCGCTGGTTCAATAGCCTCCCGCGCCAGGCGCGCTGGTCCGAAGAGTTTCCCCCTCGGACCAGCGCGTTTTTTATATTCCGTCATTCCGGGGCGCGGGCCGCAGGTCCGCGAGCCCGGAATCCAAGCAGCCTCTCAGAATGTGTTGAGCGTCCCCTAGGATTCCGGGATCACATAGCTCGCGCCTGCCGCGCTGGTGAGCTACCAGCGCGGCTACTTCAATGGTGCGCGCGCCGGACACTTGCCCTGAACCGGGCTCGTCGGCGCGCGCGGCGCTCGCAATGTGCCCCGGAATGACAAATGGCTACAAAGCCCCGCTCTTGCTACGACGCGCCGCTAGTGCGTCCAGTTCAGCGGCGCGCCTGACAGCCAGTTTTTGCCCGCCGCATAAAGCGCGTCGAGCAGGGCACCGTCGATGCCCGGCATGTCGGGTTTCACCGTGTAGCCGATCTTCGTCTGGAGATAGGCGAGGTGGCGGTAGCCCTCGGGGAAGCGCTTGAGCAAGTCCTGATCGAGCGAAACCTTTGCCGCCGGATCGACCGGGTCGAAGCGGTCCTTCTCGTAAATCGGCTGGCGCAACACGAGACCCCAGCGGCCGTCACGCCGCTCGAAGAAATCGTAGAAGCGCCCGGTGCAGACCACGTCGCCGACCACGCCATCCACGCTGGCGCGCTGCGAAATCGTCATCTTGGTCTGCGCGATCGCGCGGTCGCCCTGTACCTCGATCGCGCTGCCGCCGAGGAAGTGCAAAATGCGTACGCCCTTGGCCCATCCCTCGTCGTTTCTACGGATGAATTCCTCGAAGGGGATGCCGCCGGTCCATGTCGTGAACATTTGCCCGTCGCCGTGCCAGACGGTGCGGAACAGGTCCCATAGCCGCGCGTCGCGCCAGACGGCCCAGTTCTCCACGAGTTCACGGATGGTCGCCTTGTCGGCGGTCGTATCGGTCATGTTCTGGTCCTTGCGCTTTGCGAGGCGCCGTTCTTAGACCATGATCGCGGACAAGGGGAGGCGCATGGCAAGACTTTCAGGAATGAGCGCGATCGTCACCGGCGGCGCGAAAGGGATCGGGCGGCACTATTCGATGGCGCTCGCCGACGAAGGCGCACAGGTCATGGTCGCGGACATCGTCGACGGCAGCGATGTAGCGCGCGAGATCGTCGCCAGGCACGGGCAGGGCGCGGCGGAGAGCGCGGTCTTCGATGTCAGCGACGAGAAGGCCGTGAAGCAGTTGGTCGCGAAAACCATCGAGCGCTTCGGTAAAATCGATGTGCTGGTGAACAACGCCGCGCTGTTTGCGACGCTTCCGTACAAGCCAATGGGCGAGATCGACGTCGAGCTCTGGGACAAGGTGATGGCCGTGAATGTGCGCGGGCCGTTCCTGATGGCGAAGCATGTGGTGCCGCATATGAAAGAGCAGAAGCGCGGCAAGATCATCAATATCGGTTCGGGCACGGCCAAGAAAGGCATGCCGAATTTCCTGCATTATGTGACATCGAAGGGCGCGATCACCTCGATGACGCGCGCCATGTCGCGCGAGCTCGGCGGCGACGGCATCTGCGTCAATACGCTGGCGCCCGGCCTGATCATGAGCGACAGCGTACAGCAGAGCGGCACACACTCGGACGCGACGGTGAACGCCGTGGTGCAGAGCCGGGCGCTCAAGCGCGACGCGTTCCCCGTGGACCTGCTCGGCGCGCTCGTGTTCCTCGCGTCGAAGGAGAGCGATTTCGTGAGTGGCCAGATCATCGCCGTCGATGGCGGCTCGACCAACACGTGAGCGAGTGATGACAGGCGCGCCGGGCGAAGGGATCGTACCGGGCCGGAGCTGCGGCACCTGCATGCTGTGCTGCAAGGTGTTCCGGATCGAGGAAGCCGGCACGCAGGCCGGCGAGTGGTGCTCGCATTGCGTGCCGGGCAAAGGCTGCAAGATTTACGAAACACGCCCCGAACCGTGCCGGGTATTTTTCTGCCAGTGGCTGTTTCAGCCGGGCCTCGGCCCGGAGTGGAAGCCGGAGAAATCGAAGATCGTACTCAGCGTCGAACTGAACGGCGCGCGGCTCGCGGCTCATGTGGACACCAGCACGCCGGGTGCTTGGCGACGCAGTCCCTATTACGAAGTCTTGAAGCGCTGGTCTGCGGAGGGATTGAGCCAGAAGCGGCAGGTGAGCGTCTGGATCGGGCAGCGGTGCATCGTGATCCTGCCGGACAGGGAAATCGATCTTGGCGTCGTCGGGCCGGGAGAAGTCGTGATGTCGACGGCAAAGCCGGGCGCCAGCGGCATGGAATATGGTGCCGTGAAGCTGACGCGCGACGAAGCCGAGGCAAGGCAACGCGGCGCTTAGCGCACCTTCACGTCCATCGCGCCGATGCCGTCGATGGTGGCGCGGATTGTCATGCCCGATTGCAACGCGCCGACGCCTTCCGGCGTGCCGGTGAGCAGCACGTCGCCGGGATGCAGGGTGAAGGCGCGCGATGCACGAGCGATCAGCTCGCCCACGCCGACAATCATGTGCTTCGTATTGCTGTTCTGCCGCAACTCGCCGTTCACCGCGAGGCGGAGGCCGAGATTGTCCGGATCGGGGATCTCGTCGGCGGTGACGAGCCATGGTCCGAGCACGGTGTAACTGTCGGCGGATTTGCGGAAGCTGCGATCTTCCGTGCCGCGCGCGGAAATGTCGAGGCCGATGCAATAGCCCGCGACCGAGTCGAGCGCCGCTTCGGGACTGACATTGCGCGCCTTCTCGCCGATGACGACGGCGAGCTCGACTTCGAAATCGGTGCGCCGTCCCGGAAAGCCGAGCGTGATGCCTTCGCCCGCGCCGACGACGCTGGTCGGCGACTTGAGGAAGAGGCCGAACTTGTCGATCGGCGTGGCAAACCCTTCACTCGAGAAATCGTTGCCCTGCTTGATTTCGGGATTTTCGGCCTCAGCTTCATGCGCTCGGTAATTGATCGGTGCGGCGATGACACGCGGCGGGTTTGCGACGGGGCTCAGGAGCTTCAGTTCGGTGACGGGGATGCGTGCGGCCGCTTCGCTTGCGCCTTTGATCGTGCGGCGCAGGCTTTCGAGATGCGCGATCAACTGATCGCCGACCGGCAACGGCCAGCGATATTGCGGCAGCCGCTCGATTACCTGCGTGATGTCGCGAAGAACGTAACCGTCAACGAGGCCGAGGCGGTTGTCGCCGTAACGCGCGAGACGCATGACGAAAGCCCTGAAACAATTATTTCGTCCGCACGTTGGCCTCACGGCGGCATGGGTGCATTGTGGTTCCATTCATTGACATGCCTGTCAACGAATGCCTAGGTTTATCAATCAC
>JAICQA010000356.1 GCA_025929595.1 Xanthobacteraceae bacterium | reverse complement strand
TACTTGACGAAGGGAAGCTTGTTCGCATCCCGATAGTTCGCGAAGAAGCCGCTCTCGCGCAGCACGTCCGCCGGAATGAGGTGGAGGTGCATGCGGATCTCGCGCTCGGCCTGGCGCATGCGCGCCTCGATCAGGGCGTCCCACAGGCGCGCCCAGATGCTCTTGGTCGCGGCGTTGCGGGGCGTTGCAGAGGCAACGGCGGCAGCGGCGCTGCGCATTTCATAAGTCAGTGCGTTCATGGGGTGTCTCCTTCTGGAAGGGGGCGATCCGGGACACCCTCCCGGGCCAATCGTCTCTCTTCACGGACGGAACATAGTCTGTTGCGCTGCAAAATAAATAGGTCAGCAGGCATGTCTCACCTGCAATCTCTGCATACGAATCAACAGTTTAGTAACGTGTTGGTCATTTCTGCGTCGCAAACCGAAAAGCACGCAGGAAGTCCGCGGTTGATGCGGCTTTCAGGCGTGCGTCTTCAGGGCAATGCCGCGGCCGGCGGCGTCGGGTGCGGGCAGGGCGGCATGAGCCGCCTTCATGGCTGCCAAGCGTTCGAGAATGTCGTCGGGCCAAGGCGTCACGCGCCGCTTCCCGAGATCGACATGCAGTGCCAACTGCTCCGACGTGGCTGACAGCCAGCCCTCCTGCGCGTGGTGCAACTCGCAGAAAAAGCGGATGCGCTTGTCATCGTAGTCGAGGAGCTGGATCGAAGTCCGCACCGACGCCTGTACTTTCAGTTCGCGCACGTAGCGGACATGGGCCTCGGCGGTAAAGTAGGAGGCATTGCGCTCGGCAACATAATCCTGCCCGAGGCCGACCAGCTCGAAGGCCTCGTCGACCGCGCGGTCGATCAGCAGGTTGTAAAAGGCCATGTTGAGATGGCCGTTATAGTCGATCCAGGCTGCCTCGACGCGCATGGTCGAGGACACGAAGGGCGCGAAGAAAACCGGAGCCGTCTCGGGCATGGGCGCCTGCAGGGTTCGGGAACCCGCGAATACTGCCGTCCGGTGGTCACTTAGGCAACGGTGCGAACCTGACGCTCAAGGGGGCCTCTGATAAGGTCGACCTCAATCAATGGAGCGAGAAGGCATGTCGAAGCCGGCTTTGAGGCGGACGGAAGCGGTTGCGGTCGAGAAGGCGGTCGGCGCGTTGCTGGCCCGCTTTGGCAACAAGGTCGCGACGTCGCAGGCGGTGCGCGAGCAGCACGGCCACACCACGACCTGGATCGCCAACCAGCCGCCCGACGCCGTGGTTTTCGCCGCATCCACCGAGGACGTGCAGGACACGGTGCGCATCTGCGCGGAACATCGCGTGCCTGTGATCCCGTTTGGAACCGGCACGTCGCTCGAAGGTCACGTGAATGCCCCATTCGGCGGCGTAAGCATCGACCTGCGCGAGATGAACCGGGTGCTTGCCGTGCACGCGGAAGACCTTGACTGCGTGATCGAGCCCGGAGTCACGCGCAAGGCGCTCAACGAACATTTGCGCGACCAGGGCCTGTTCTTTCCGCTCGATCCGGGCGCCGACGCCTCGCTCGGCGGCATGGCGGCGACCCGAGCCTCCGGGACGAACGCGGTGCGCTACGGAACGATGAAGGACAACGTCATTTCGCTGAAAGCCGTGCTGCCGAACGGCGAGATCATGCGCACGGCGCAACGCGCGAAGAAGTCGTCGGCGGGTTACGACCTGACCCGGCTTTTCATCGGTTCGGAAGGAACGCTCGGCGTCATCACGGAGCTCACACTGAAGCTGCACGGAATTCCCGAAGCGATGTCGTCCGCCGTCTGTCCGTTTCCCTCGGTCGACGCCGCCTGTCAGGCAACGATCGCGACGATCCAGAGCGGCATTCCGGTCGCACGCATCGAACTGATGGACGAATTGCAGGTGACGGCGTGCAACGCCTACTCGAAACTGTCGCTTGCGCCGACGCCGACGCTGTTCCTCGAATTCCACGGGTCGGAAGCCGGCGTCGCCGAACAGGCGGAGCGCTTCGGCGAGATCGCGAGCGAGTTCGGCGGCGGGCCGTCGGTGTGGACCACCAAAGCCGAGGAGCGCACGAAACTCTGGCAGGCACGACACGACGCCTATCATGCGGTCGTGCAACTCCGTCCCGGCACGCGGCCGCTCGCCACCGACGTGTGCGTGCCGATCTCGCGGCTCGCGGAAGCGGTCGCCGGCACGCAGGCCGACATCAACGAGATGAATCTTGTCGCGCCGATCGTCGGCCATGTCGGCGACGGCAATTTCCACGTCTCGTTGCTGATCGACATGGATGACGAAGCCGAGATCAAGCGCGCCGAGAAATTCCTGGAGCGTCTCGCCGAGCGGGCGCTTGCGCTCGACGGCACCTGCACCGGCGAGCACGGCGTGGGGCAGGGCAAGATGAAGTATCTGCCGAAGGAGCTGGGCGAGCCCGCGCTCGTCGTTATGCGCGCGGTCAAGCAGGCCATCGATCCGCACAACATCATGAACCCGGGCAAGATCGTCGCCCCCTGACGGATATGCAGCACGCGCTCCTCGGTCTTGCCATTGCCTTCATTCTCGCGATCGCGGCTGCGCTGGCCGCGCCCGCGGTGGTGGACTGGAACGACTGGCGCGCGGAATTCGAGCGTCACGCCAGCACACTGACCGGCGCGCCGGTGCGTATCCGGGGACGCATCGAGGCGACGCTCCTGCCGACGCCGGCATTCGTTTTCCGGGACGTGCAGGTCGGCAATCCCGAGAGCGGTTCGGGCGCGCGGATCGGCGAAGTGCAGGGTGTGCTGTCGCTGGGGGCGCTCCTGCGCGGACATCTCGAGGCCGAGACCTTCGCACTGATCGATCCTGACATGCGCATCGCCGATACGGGGCAGGGATCGATCCTGCAAGCCGCGCGCACGGCGGCGGCTGCGGCAGGCGTCGTCACGCTCGCACGGATCGGGATCGCGCGCGGATCGCTCACGATCGACCGGGCGGGGGGTCCGCTCGTGCT
>JAICQA010000259.1 GCA_025929595.1 Xanthobacteraceae bacterium | reverse complement strand
GCTGATCTTGGCCTCGACGTATCCGCCGTGGGACGCACGCTCGAAACGCTCCTTGGCGGACGTCAGGTCACGCGCTTTGAGATGAACGGCGAGCAATACGATGTCTGGGTTCAGCTCGCAGGCGAAGACCGCGCCACGCCGCAGACGCTTGCCACGATTTTCATGCGCTCGCCGAAGGGCGACATGATTCAGCTTTCCAATATCGTGACGGTCGACGAGGCGGTAGCTCCGAAAGAGCTCAGGCGCTTCAACCAGCTTCGCGCGGTGACCATATCGGCCAACCTTGCGCCGGGTTATTCGCAGGGCGAGGGGCTTCAGTTCCTGGAAGACGTCGCCAACGAGGTCCTGCCGAACACGGTGCAGACCGACGTGACGGGCCAGAGCCGCGAATTCCGCGCCGCCGGCCAGAGCCTGATCTTTGTCTTCCTGCTGGCGCTCGGCTTCATCTATCTGGTGCTCTCGGCGCAGTTCGAGAGCTTCCGCGATCCCGTCATTATCCTGCTCATGGTGCCGCTCACCATCACCGGCGCGTTGATGGCGCTTTATTTCTCCGGCGGCACGCTCAACGTCTATTCGCAGATCGGTCTCGTGACGCTGATCGGCCTGATCTCAAAGCACGGCATTCTGATTGTCGAATTCGCGAACCAGCAACAGGAGCTCGGCCGCAACCGCGTCGAGGCGGTGATCGAAGCCGCATCGCTCCGCCTGCGCCCCATCTTGATGACCACGGGCGCCATGGTTCTTGGTGCCGTGCCACTCGCTATCGCCTCCGGCGCGGGCGCCGAAAGCCGGCACCAGATCGGCTGGGTCATTGTCGGCGGCATGACGCTCGGCACAATGCTGACGCTCTTCGTGCTGCCGACCGTCTACAGCTACATCGCCTATCAGTTTCCGCAGCGCCGCGAAGCCGAAGGCGGCCATCCCGTTCCGGCGGAATAGTCCGGGCGCTCAACTATTCCGCTCATTCCCGCGCAAGCGGGAATCCAGCCCTGGGTCCCCGCTTTCGCGGGGACGAGCGGTTACAATCATCCCCCCGGCGAAATCCGCCCTACGACGCGGAAGCCTTGCTCTGTCGCGGGCTCCGGTTTCAGGACGACGCCTGCCGCCGTCTCGGGATTGATACCCATAAGTGCGCCCATGTTTGCGCCGTGGGTCGAGAGCAGGAGATTGCCGGTGCCTTTCCACCCCGCGATCAGGGCGCGCATCGCGTCCACCTGTTTGGCGCGGTTCTGCGGGCGGCCGTAAAGATTGTTCAGCGCAGTTTCGCGCTCGACCTTGCCCATGCCGACCAGTTCAGCGGTTTCCAGGCAGCGGCACCATTCCGACGACAGAACGCGATCAATCTTGATCTCGTGCCCGCGCAGAAGCGCGCCGAGCTTGCGCGACTCCGCCCGCCCTTCCTCGACCAGGTTACGTTGCGTCGCGCAGTCCTCGAGCTTGAAGCCAAGCGGGTCTCCGGACCCGGGCGTGGTCAGGCCGTGGCGGATCATCATCACATGCCCGCCGGCCTTGAGTGCCTTCAGCCCCGCCTCGTCGGCATTGGCGGGCGCAATAAGAAGCAGATAGGCGAGGGCGCCGAACAAAACCCGCATCGTCATTCGGCAGCCGTCCTTGCGGCGCCCGCGTTGCCGAACTTCCGTTCCATCTCGCGCCGGAAGCGCACGGCGTCGTCCTCGGCGATGGCCACATCGTCCCAGGTCAGCACCGCGCCTTGCGCCACCGGCCGCGTGACCTTGATGTTGTGCGCGAGCCCAAGCGGCAGCGCGCCGCGCGCGAGCGAGTCCTCCGCGCGCATGATCTTGCCGTAGGCGCAATAGCCGCCTTCGCCGTCGAGCACGTCGCCCGGCTTGAGTGCCTTCTTTGCGGTCGCGGCCACGTCCGAATGGAAATGCTCGGGCGTGCCGGTCGCCTCGCCGCGCAGCGCGGCGGCGGCAATCGAAATGCCGACTTCCATGCCGACGAGATGGTGCGAGCGGTACATTGCGGAGTAACGCCCCGACGGGTCGCGGATCATCTGGTAATCGCGGAAACAGTCGCGCGTGTAGGTGCCGCGCGCATCGGACGACGCCGCCTCGAACACGACATAGACGCCCCAGCGCAGGTCGCGATGAACGGGGCGGCCGTCATATTCGAGACTCGACACGACCTCGACGAGTCCGGCTTCTTCCAGCACGCCGCCATGCGTGCGCGGCCGCAGCGTCAACGGCAGGTCGTCCGCGCCGCAGGGCGGGAAGGCGAGGCCGTCGCGCGGCGCCTTGAGACCCGTCGAATTCGAGATCGCGGTCATCTCGATCGCGGACTTCGTGCCGTCCACGAACGAATTGAACATCTGCGGGTTCATGCCCGACGCTTTTGCGTTCTCCGGCGTGATGCCGAAATAGGTCCATACCGTTTCGGGCGTCGACGTATGGAAGACCGGCAGGTGCTTCGTGCCCTTGCCGGCGGCAACGACGCGGAAACCGCATGCCTCCGCCCAGTCCACCATCTCGCAGACAAGCGCGGGCTGGTCGCCATAGGCGAGCGAATAGACGACGCCCGCCTTGCGCGCCCGCTCGGCCAGTAACGCGCCCGCGAGCGCATCCGCCTCGACCGTCACGTTCACCACATGACAGCCGTTATCGAACGCCTTGAGGCAATGGCGGATGGCAGCCGCCGGATTGCCGGTGATGTCCACCACCACGTCGGGCTTCGCCGCGATCAGTGCAAAAGCGTCGGCGGTGATCGCGGTCTTGCCGGTGCGGCGCGCATCGTCGAAGTCGCGGGTGACCTGCGCATCGACGTCCCAGCCGGTCCGCTCAAGCGCATCCCGGGCGCGGCCCTCGTCGAGATCCGCGAGCGCCAGCAGGTGCATTCCCGGCGTGGTGCGCGCCTGCGCCAGAAACATCGAGCTGAATTTCCCGGCGCCGATCACGCCGACCCGCACCGGGCGGCCGTCTTCCGCGCGCTTTCGCAACAGTCTGGCAAGGTTCATGGGCGCACTCTCTTCCCTGTATTCTTGTGCAAGGATCGCTGGCCGGGAGCCAGGCGCCACATTATAGACTGTCGATATGTCGGTCACGCTCGAACAACTGAACAAGGCCAGCCAGCCGGATTTCGTGCACGCGCTGGGCGAAGTCTATGAGAATTCGCCCTGGGTGCCCGAGCGCGCCTATGCCCAGCGGCCGTTCAAGAACGCGGGCGCGCTGTTTGACGCGATGGCGGCGGCGGTTGCCGCGGCAAGCGAAGCCGAAAAGCTCGAGCTGATCCGCAGCCACCCGGATCTCGCTGGCCGCGCCGCGCTCGCCGACGATCTCACCGGGTCCTCGAAGGCGGAGCAGGGCGCGCTCGGCCTCAACCGCCTGTCGCCGGACGAGTTCGCGCGCTTCGAAAAACTGAATGTCGCCTACACCAAGAAATTCGGATTTCCCTTCGTCATCTGCGTGCGCCGCCAGACGCGCGATGCCATTCTCGAGTCGTTCGAGCGCCGCCTGAACAACGACGGCGCGGCGGAAGCCAGGACGGCGCTGCAGGAAATCGACCTGATCGCTCGCCTGCGACTCGTGCAGTTCGTGCGCGGCGCCGAGATCGCGGGCATCAACGGCCGCCTCTCCACTCACGTCCTCGACACGCAGGCCGGCAAGCCGGCGGCCGGCATCCGCCTCGAATTGTTTGAGATCGGCGAGAGCGCGACCTCGCTGCTGCTCGAAACGGTAACGAACGCCGACGGGCGCACCGACGAGCCGCTGATTGCCGGCGCGCCGCTGCGCATCGGCCGCTACGAGTTGCGCTTTCATGTCGGCGAATATTTCGCCAAGCGGAACGCGAATTTGCCGCAGCCCGCCTTTCTCGACGCGGTTCCAATCCGCTTTGCGATTGCCGAGCCGGAGGGGCATTATCATGTGCCGCTGCTGGTGACGCCTTGGAGCTACTCGACCTACCGCGGCAGCTGATCTATCGATCCCACCGCCTTGGGGGGTGGCTCGTGGCAACGCGGCGAGCCATCTTCCTCGTTCGGAGGGAGCAAGAGGAGAGACGACGATGAGCGAGATGCGCGCACAAACCAAAAAGCCGGGCGCCTCGCGCGCGTCCTTCAACTGGGCCGACCCGTTCGACATCGAGAGCCAGTTGTCCGAGGACGAGCGTCAGGTGCGCGACACCGCGCGCGACTACGCGCAGGACAAGCTGATGCCGCGCGTGCTCGACGCCTACCGCAACGAGAAATTCGACCGCGCCATCATCACCGAGATGGGCCAGCTCGGCCTGCTCGGCCCGACCGTGCCGGAAGAATACGGCGGCGCGGGGTTGGGCTACATCGCCTATTGCCTTGCGGTGC
>JAICQA010000169.1 GCA_025929595.1 Xanthobacteraceae bacterium | reverse complement strand
TCGGAGACGACGCAGCCGAAGCCGCAGCCGGAAGCGGACACCTCGTCCGAGCCGAAGAAGCGGGAAGCGCCGATCGACGTCGATTCTGTGTTCGCGAAGCTCGGCGGCGGCAAGCGCAGCGAGTAACTTACTCATTCACCGGCACGGTGTAGTTCAGTGCCAGCCGTCCGCCGTCGACGAAGATCGTTTCGCCGGTGATGTAGCTTGCGTCGTCCGACGCGAGGAAGACGGCGACCGACGCGACTTCCTCCGGCTCGGCGAAGCGGCCCATCGGCGTGCGCGACATCATGCGCCGCCGCGCGTCGAGGTCCTTCGCCACCGTCGCCAGCATCTCGGTCATGATCGAGCCGGGGCCGATCGCATTCACGCGGATGCCGTAGTGTGCAAGTGCGAGCGAAGTTGAGCGCGTGAGCTGCGCGATGCCGCCCTTGCTGACGCAATAGGGGATTTGATTGCCGATCGCGACCACGGAATTGATCGACGACATATTGATGATCGTGCCGGGCTTCCTGCCGGCCTCGACCTGCCGGACCATGCGGCGTGCGACCGATTGGGCCACGAGAAATGCGCCCTTCAGATTCACGCGCAGCACGCGGTCGAAATCCTCTTCCTTGAGATCGAGGAATTCGGCGCCGTGGACGATTCCCGCGTTGTTGATGAGGATGTCGATGTCGCCGGAGGAGGCCTTGCACGCTTCCTCGACCAGGCGGCCGACCTGAGCGGAGTCCCCGACATCGCAGGCGACAAAGCGGGCATTGGCGCCGAGATGCTTTGCTTCAAGGTTGCCCGCGCGCTCGTCAATGTCGGCGAGAACGACCGTGGCGCCTTCCTTCACGAAACGCTTTGCGATGCCGAGGCCGATGCCACGTGCGGCGCCAGTGACGATGGCGACTTTATCCTTCAGCCTCATGATCGTCCCTCCGCGAATCGGTGATGAGACGCTATTTCAAAAGCTGCCGCCTCGGGTAGCGAACGCAGGTTGCCAACCCGCGTTTGTGTTCGCTCAACCGGCCAGGCCGCGCTCCTTCAGCGCCGCAGTAATCTCGTCGAGGACCGTGGGATCGTCGATGGTGGCCGGCATCGACCATGCCTCGCGGTCGGCAATCTTCTTCATCGTGCCGCGCAGGATCTTGCCCGAGCGCGTTTTCGGCAGGCGCTGGACGATGAGCGCGATCTTGAACGCCGCGACGGGGCCGATTTTTTCGCGCACCAGCGCCACGATTTCCTTCTCGATCTCCGACGGATGGCGGTTGACGCCGGCCTTCAGAACGACGAAGCCGCAGGGCACCTCGCCCTTCATGTCGTCCCTGATGCCGACGACCGCGCATTCGGCGACGTCCTTGTGCGATGAAAGCACTTCCTCCATGCCACCGGTCGACAGGCGATGGCCCGCGACATTGATGATGTCGTCGGTGCGGCTCATGATGAAGAGATAGCCGTCTTCATCGACGAAGCCCGCGTCGGCCGTCTTGTAGTAGCCGGGGAATTCGTCGAGATAGCTGTCGCGCATGCGGTCGTCGCGTTGCCAGAGCGTCGGCAGGCAGGAAGGCGGGAGCGGCAGCTTCACGACGATCGCGCCCATCTTCCCGGGGTCGAGCGGCTGCTTGTCTTCGCCGAGCACTTGCACGTCGTAGCCCGGCATCGGCACAGAGGACGAGCCGTATTTGACCGGCAACTGGCCGAGGCCCACCGGGTTGCCGGCGATGCACCAGCCGGTTTCGGTCTGCCACCAGTGATCAATGACGGGCCGGTTGAGAATCTTCTCCGCCCATTGGATCGTATCGGGATCGGCGCGCTCGCCCGCAAGAAAAAGCGTGCGGAACTTGGAGAGGTCCTTGCCGGCGAGGTGCTTGCCCTCCGGATCGTCCTTCTTGATCGCGCGAAAGGCCGTCGGCGCCGTGAAGAGCGCGGCCGCGCCGTGCTCCGCGATCACGCGCCAGAAGGCGCCGGCGTCGGGCGTGCCGACCGGCTTACCTTCGTAAAGGATCGTCGTGCAGCCATGGAAGAGCGGGGCGTACACAATGTAGGAGTGTCCGACGACCCAACCGATATCGGAGGCGGCCCAATACGTTTCGCCCGGCTCGATGCCATAGAGGTTGTCCATCGACCAGCGCAACGCGACCATGTGGCCGCCATTGTCGCGCACGACGCCCTTGGGGATGCCGGTCGTGCCCGAGGTGTAAAGAATGTAGAGCGGGTCGGTGGCGAGCAGTGGCACGCAGTCGGCGCGCTTGCCGTCGCGCAACGCCGCGACGCGGATCGCGTTGAAGTCGTGGTCGCGACCGGAAATCATTGACGCTTCGAGTTGCGGCCGCTGCATCAGGAGGACTGCATCCGGCTTGTGGGCGGCCAGGCGGATCGCCTCATCGAGCAGCGGCTTGTAGGCGATGACGCGCGCTCCTTCGATGCCGCAGGAGGCAGTAACGATCAGCCTGGGCTTGGCGTCGTCGATGCGGGTGGCGAGCTCTTTCGGCGCGAAGCCGCCGAAGACGACCGAATGGATCGCGCCGATGCGCGCACAAGCGTACATGGCGACCAGCGCTTCGGGCACCATCGGCATGTAAAGGATGACGCGGTCGCCCTTTTCGACGCCGAAGTCCTTCAGGATCGCGGCGAAGGCCGCCACTTCATCGAGGAGTTCGGCGTAGGAGATGCTGCGCTTCGTATCGGTGACGGGACTGTCATAGATGATCGCGGCCTGCTCGCCGCGGCCCGCGGCGACGTGCCGGTCGACTGCGTTGAAGCAGGTGTTGCAGACGCCGTCGGTGAACCAGCGGCCATAGACGCCCGCCTTCGGATCGAAAATCGTGCGCGGCTTTTCGTACCAGTCGAGCGCTGCGGCCGCCTCGGCCCAGAAGCCTTCCGGGTCGCGCCGCCATCGCGCGTAAATTTCGGGGTAGCGGCTTTTTGTCCGCACATCCATGACGTTCTCCCGGCGGCGTTTCTTGTTGCGGCCGATAATCGCCGCCAATGCAGCGCAAAAGCAAGGGCGACAACTTCGGCTGTTCGGGTCATGGCTGGTGCGCGCGAGGCCGCATGGAAGAACCCGGCCCGTTCGGCTAAGCCTGTTCGTCATTCTCTCCCGAATTTGAATCCGTGATCACCGATCCCATCTTCTACGTCGCCGCGGCCTTCGCCGTTCTTTGCCTCGGGCTCGGCAAGGGCGGCTTTTCCGGCGTCGGGCTCGCGGCCACGCCGCTGCTCGCGCTCGTCGTTCCGCCGGTGCAGGCGGTCGCGATCGTCCTGCCGCTCCTGCTTCTGCAGGACGTCGTTTCCGTCTGGGTCTATCGGCGCGACTGGGACGCCTGGAACCTTAAGGTGCTGTTGCCGGGCTCGGTGATCGGCGTGGCCGCGGGCTGGGCGTTCGCCGCCTATGTGTCCGACGCGCAGCTACGTCTGGCGCTCGGCCTGATCTCGCTCATCTTCGTGTTGAACGCCTGGTTCGGACCGCAGGACAAACCGGCATACAGGCCGGGCTGGTTCTCGGGCACTTTCTGGGGCGCCGGCTGCGGCTTCACGAGCACCATCTCGCATGCCGGCGCGCCGCCCTTCTACATGCATGTGCTGCCGCAGCGGCTCGACCGCATCACCTTTGCGGCGACCTCGGCGGTGTTTTTCGCGATCGTCAATGTGATGAAGCTCGGGCCGTTCTTTGCGCTCGGCCAGTTCAACGAGGAAAATCTCATCACGTCAGCCGTGCTGGCGCCGTTCGCCATCGCGACGAACTTCCTCGGCATCTGGCTTGTCCAGGTCATGCCGAATGACGTCTTCTACCGGGTCATCTACGCCATCGTGTTCGTCATCGCGCTGGCGCTGATTTACAACGGCGTCGCCGGTATGTGGCCGGGCGCCTGAACACGCACCCGCTTGTCGGCCTGAAGGGCGGACGCTAGCGTTCTCCTGCAAGGCGCAGGGGGACGGCGGTGAGTGTTTACGATCGCGATCTCGACAAGAATCCGGCCAACTATCAGCCGCTGACGCCACTCGGCTTCCTTGAACGGGCGGCCGACGTTTTTCCTAATCATACCGCCATCGTGCATGGCGGCCGTTCGACCGGCTATTGCGACTTCCATCGCCGCGCGAAGCGGCTCGCCTCGGCGCTTGCCAAGCGCGGGATCAGGCGCGGCGATACGGTCGCCGTCATGCTCGCCAACACCCCGGCGATGCTGGAGGCCCACTACGGCGTGCCGATGACGGGCGGCGTGCTCAACACGCTCAACACCCGGCTTGATGCGGCGATCATCGGCTTCTGCCTCGATCACGGCGAGGCGAAGATCGTGATCGTCGACCGCGAGTTTTCGCGCACGATGAAAGAGGCGCTCGCGCTCGCCAAGGTGAAGCCGCTCGTGATCGATTATGACGATCCGGAGTATGGCGGCGAGGGCGAGCGCATCGGCGCGATGGAATACGAGGAGTTCCTCGCCGAGGGAAGCGAAGACTTCGCGCGCGCCGCGCCCGGCGACGAATGGGACGCGATCTCGCTCAACTATACTTCGGGCACGACGGGCGACCCGAAGGGCGTCGTCTACCATCATCGCGGCGCAGCCTTGCTCGCGCTCGGCAATGTCGTCACCTGCGGGATGAAGAAGCACCCCGTCTATCTCTGGACGCTGCCGATGTTCCATTGCAACGGCTGGTGCTTCCCGTGGTCGATCGCGGCGGTCGTGGGTACGCAGGTCTGCCTGCGGCAGGTGCGCGCGAAGCCGATGTACGACCTCATTGCCGCGTATAAGGTGACGCATCTGTGCGGCGCGCCGATCGTGATGGCCACGCTCCTGAACGCGCCCGACAACGAGAAGAAGCCGCTGCCGCATGCGGTAGAGTTTTTCACCGCCGCCGCGCCGCCGCCGGAAGCCGTGCTCGCGGCGATGAAGAACGCGGGCTTCAATGTCACGCATCTTTACGGGCTTACCGAGACTTACGGACCGGCGGTCGTGAATGACTGGCACGGCGAATGGGATGCGTTGCCGCTCGGCGACCAGGCGGCGAAGAAGGCGCGCCAGGGCGTGCGCTACGTGCCGCTCGAAGCGCTCGACGTGCTTAATCCCGAGACGATGCAGCCGGTGCCGCGCGACGGCACGACGCTTGGCGAGGTGATGTTCCGCGGCAACGTGGTGATGAAGGGCTATCTCAAGAATCCGTCCGCCACGCAGCAAGCCTTCGCCGGCGGCTGGTTTCATTCGGGCGATCTCGGCGTCGTTCACCCCGACGGCTATGTGCAGCTCAAGGATCGCTCCAAGGACATCATTATCTCGGGCGGCGAAAACATTTCCTCGATCGAAGTCGAGGACGCGCTCTACAAGCACCCGGCGGTGCAGGCGGCGGCGGTGGTCGCCAAGGCCGACGAGAAATGGGGCGAGACGCCCTGCGCGTTCATTGAGCTGAAGCCCGGCAAGGCCGTGACGCCGGACGAGCTTTCGCAGCACTGCCGCAGGAATCTCGCTGGCTTCAAGGTGCCGAGGCATTTCGTTTTCGTCGAATTGCCGAAGACGAGCACGGGGAAGATTCAAAAATTCAAGCTGCGCGAGATGGCGAAGGACGTGTGAGCATCCTCCCTGACACAAACTCAACTGTGTCGGGGATTGCACTCATCCCGTTATTCCGGGACGCCGCGAAGCGGCTCGCGCGCCCCGGAATGACGGAAGTCGTTGCAGCTATTTGCGAAAAAAAATTTTCGGCTTCTTTTTCCACATCGACTCTGGCGCCCTTACATTCGGCGCGTCCCGTTCATCGAGGGCGTCTTCCGGAGACGTTCGGCTGACGGAGCGGGATGCGGCGCCCCTGCGCACGCGGACTAACGTGGTTCGCGTCCCCGGGGAGCCCCAGGGACTCCGCCCGGCCCCCATTACGAGGGGTCTGCGAGGAGCTCGCTGGACTTGGCGGCGTTGCCGCCGGATCAGGGCGTGAAGAGCGCCTGCCCGAGTCGAGGGAAGCGCGGCCCAGGGGCTGTCGGCGAAGCCGCGAGGCTTCCCGCGAGAACGCCGCGATGGAGCGCCGGGTGGCGAACGCGCTTCCGCCGAAGCGCGTCGCGCCAAGGGCGAATAAGTTTGCGCAAACTGCGCAGGCTTGTTTGCGCCGGCGTGGAGAAAGAAAGAGCGCCGCTCGGCGCTCCATCCCCTCATTGAGTTGAGGGGAAGCCTGACGATGCCTCGGGCGGGATGCCG
>JAICQA010000420.1 GCA_025929595.1 Xanthobacteraceae bacterium | reverse complement strand
GTGCTCATATCGAGCAGGTTGAGGAAGAAGTCGTTGGTGAGCTTGCCCGGCTGCCTGGTGAAGACGCCGTGCTTCGACCCGCCGGCATTGGCGCCAAGGACGCGCAGGCCGCCGATGAGCGCGGTCATCTCCGGCCCGGTCAGCCGCAGCAACTGTGCCCGGTCCACCAAAGCCTCTTCCGGCTTCATGAACTGGATTTTCTTGCTGTTGGTGTAGTTGCGGAAGCCGTCCTGTCGCGGCTCGAGCGGCGCAAACGACGGCACGTCGGTCTGCTCCTGCGTTGCGTCCATGCGACCGGGTGCAAAAGGCACCTTCGCATCGACGCCGGCATCCTTCGCGGCCTTCTCGACCGCGGCGGAGCCGCCGAGGACGATCAGATCGGCGAGCGATACTTTCTTGCCGAACGACTTCTGAATCACTTCGAGTTTGCTCAAGACGATCGCGAGCTGCTTCGGTTCGTTGACCTCCCAGTCCTTCTGCGGCGCCAGACGGATGCGCGCACCGTTGGCGCCGCCGCGCTTGTCCGAACCGCGGAAGGTCGAGGCCGAGGCCCAAGCGGCCGAGATCAATTCGGTGATCGAGAGGCCCGAGGCGAGAATCTTCGCCTTGAGGTCCGCGATGTCCGTATCATCGATCGGCTTCTGGTCGGCGGCCGGGACCGGGTCCTGCCAGATCAGCGTTTCCTTCGGCACGAGCGGGCCGAGATAACGCACGCGCGGACCCATGTCGCGGTGGGTAAGCTTGAACCAGGCGCGCGCGAAGGCGTCCGCGAATTGATCCGGATTTTCGTAAAAGCGCCGCGAGATTTTCTCGTAAGCCGGATCGAACCGCAGCGAGAGGTCCGTCGTCAGCATCGTCGGCACATGCTTCTTCGACTTGTCGAAGGCGTCGGGGATCGTGGCCTCGGCGTTCTTTGCTCGCCACTGCTTCGCCCCCGCTGGGCTCTTGTCCAGCTCCCATTCGTTCTCGAACAGGTTCTTGAAGAAGAAGTTGTTCCACTTCGTCGGCGTCTGCGTCCAGGTGACTTCCGGGCCGCCGGTGATGGCGTCGGGACCAATACCGGTGCCGTGCTTGCTCTTCCAACCCAGGCCTTGGTCCTCGAGGTCCGCGCCCTCCGGGTCGGCGCCGATCAGCGACGGATCGCCCGCGCCGTGCGTCTTGCCCAAGGTGTGTCCACCCGCGATCAGCGCGACGGTCTCTTCGTCATTCATCGCCATGCGGAAGAAGGTTTCGCGGATGTCCTTCGCCGCCGCGATCGGATCCGGATTGCCATTCGGCCCTTCCGGATTCACGTAGATGAGTCCCATCTGCACGGCACCGAGCGGCTCCGCGAGCTGGCGCTCGCCGCTGTAGCGCTCGTCGCCCAGCCAGGTCCCTTCGGGTCCCCAGAACAATTCCTCCGGCTCCCATACGTCGACGCGGCCGCCCGCGAAGCCGAACGTCTTGAAGCCCATCGACTCGAGCGCGACGTTGCCCGCGAGAATCATGAGATCGGCCCAGGAAATCTTGCGGCCGTATTTCTGCTTGATCGGCCACAGAAGCCGGCGCGCCTTGTCGAGGTTGGCGTTGTCGGGCCAGGAGTTAAGCGGAGCGAAGCGCTGCTGGCCCGCGCCCGCGCCGCCGCGGCCGTCGGTGATGCGGTAGGTGCCGGCGCTGTGCCACGCCATGCGGATCATCAAACCGCCGTAGTGACCGAAGTCGGCCGGCCACCATTCCTGCGAGTCCGTCATGAGCGCGTGCAGGTCCTTGATCACGGCATCGAGGTCGAGCGTCTTGAACTCCGCCGCGTAGTCGAATTCCTTGCCCATCGGATCGGACAGGGTTGAATTCCGGTGAAGGACCTGCAGGTCCAGCATCTCCGGCCACCAGTCGCGGTTCGTGCGCCCGCGCGCGCCGCCCGTGAACGGACATTTGCCGCCGCTCTTGTCGTCTGTTTTTGCGTCCATCGCTGACCTCCCTCACTTCAATAAAAGCGTCGCAGCCGGCGATCCGCCGCTGCCCTGCTTCAGAATCGATCGAATCCGGCGGGTCCTCGAAAGGGGGCCGATG
>JAICQA010000043.1 GCA_025929595.1 Xanthobacteraceae bacterium | reverse complement strand
GCGATCCTCGGCTCGATCAAGGAAGGTGCGGGTGGAGCGAAAGCCGCGCCCGCCAAGGCGCAGCCCGCGCCCACCGGCAGGCCCGACCAGACAACCGATACAACGAAGCCGATCAACGCCGGCGCCGCACAAGTGGCGCCGCGCGAAGCGCCCGCACAGTCAGGCGGCGTCGTGCTGCCTTCGGTGCGGAAGCTCGCCGCCGAGTCGGGTGTTTCTCCGGGCCAGGTTCAGGGCACCGGCAAGGACGGCAGGGTGATGAAGGGCGACATGCTGGCCGCGATCGCGACCGGTGCGAAGCCCGCGGCCCCCGCGCAGGCGCGCGCACCGTCGCCCGCGTCGGACGCGGAGCGCGAAGAGCGCGTGCGCATGACGCGGCTCAGGCAGACCATCGCGCATCGCCTGAAGGAAGCGCAGAACACGGCGGCCATGCTCACGACGTTCAACGACGTGGACATGAGCGCGGTCATGCATATGCGCTCGCAATACAAGGAGCCGTTCGAAAAGAAGCACGGGGTCAAGCTCGGCTTCATGGGCTTCTTCGTGAAGGCGTGCGTCGCCGCGCTGAAGGAAATCCCCGCGGTGAACGCCGAGATCGACGGCGACGAACTGGTCTACAAGAATTACTATCACGTCGGCGTGGCGGTCGGCACCGACAAGGGCCTCGTGGTGCCGGTCGTGCGCGACTCCGATGCGCTTTCCATCGCCGACATCGAGAAGACCATCGCCGATTTCGGCAAGCGCGCGCGCGACGGCAAGCTCAAGCTCGAGGAGATGCAGGGCGGCACCTTCACGATCTCGAACGGCGGCATCTACGGCTCGCTCCTGTCGACGCCGATCCTCAACGCGCCGCAGTCGGGCATTCTCGGCATGCACCGCATCGAGGAGCGTCCGATCGCTCTGAAGGGGCAGGTCGTCGTCAGGCCGATGATGTATCTCGCGCTTAGCTACGATCACCGCATCGTCGACGGCCGCGAGGCGGTCACCTTCCTGGTGCGCGTGAAGGAAAATCTCGAAGACCCGGCGCGGATGGTGCTGGATCTGTAGTCTGTTCATTGTCATGGCCGGGCTTGTCCCGGCCATCCACGTCTTTAAGTCATATCCAGTTGCTAGACGTGGATGCCCGGCACAAGGCCGGGCATGACGTTTAAGAATGTGGAGCTTCCCATGTCCTACGATCTCGTCGTCATCGGCACCGGTCCCGGCGGATATGTGTGCGCGATCCGCGCGGCACAGCTCGGGCTGAAAGTGGCGGTGGTCGAGAAGGACAAGACCTTCGGCGGTACCTGTCTCAATGTTGGATGCATCCCGTCGAAAGCCATGCTGCACGCCTCGCACCTGTTCGAGGAAGCCGCGCACGCCTTCGCCGGCATGGGCATCGGCGTCTCGAAGCCGAAACTCGATCTCGTCCAGATGATGAAATTCAAGCAGGAAGGCGTCGACGGCAACGTCAAGGGCGTCGACTTCCTGTTCAAGAAGAACAAGGTCGACGCGTTCCGCGGCAAGGGCCGCATCGTCGCGCCGGGCAAGGTCGAAGTAGGCGCCGGCAACGGGAAGAGCGAGACCATCGAGTGCAAGGCGATCGTGATCGCGACGGGCTCCGATGTCGCGCGTCTTCCTGGCATCGAGATCGACGAGAAGCGCATCGTCTCATCGACCGGCGCGCTTGAGCTTTCAAAGGTGCCCGAGAAGCTGCTCGTGGTCGGCGCGGGCGTGATCGGCCTGGAGCTCGGGTCGGTGTGGCGGCGGCTCGGCGCGCAGGTCGAGGTGGTCGAATTTCTCGACCGCATCCTCCCCGGCATGGACGGCGAGATCGCGCGGCAATTCCAGCGCATTCAGGAAAAGCAGGGCGTGAAATTCCGCCTTGGCTCCAAGGTCACGGGCGTCGAGATGAAGGGAAAGTCGCTGAAAGCGACGATCGAGCCCGCCGCCGGCGGCAAGAGCGAGACGGTGGAAGCCGACGTCGTCCTCGTCGCCATCGGCCGTGTGCCTTACACGGACGGGCTTGGGCTTACCGAGGCCGGCGTCGAACTCGACAAGCGCAAGCGCGTGGTTGTGGATGAGCATTTCCAGACGAATGTGCAGGGCATCTTCGCCATCGGCGACGCGATCGCCGGACCGATGCTCGCGCACAAGGCGGAAGATGAAGGCGTTGCGGTCGCTGAAATCCTCGCCGGGCAGGCGGGGCACGTGAATTACGACGCCATCCCGAGCGTGATCTACACTTGGCCGGAAGTCGCCTCGGTCGGCAAAACCGAGGAAGAGCTGAAGGAAGCGGGCGTGCAGTACCGCGCCGGCAAATTCCCTTTCACCGCGAACGGCCGCGCCAAGGTCAACAAGGCGACCGACGGCTTCGTGAAGATTCTCGAAGACGCGAACACGCATCGCGTCGTGGGCGCGCATATCATCGGCGCGGATGCCGGCACCCTGATCGCAGAGGTGACGCTCGCGATTGAATTCGGCGCGTCGGCTGAAGACATCGCGCGCACCTGCCACGCACATCCGACGACGTCGGAGGCGGTGAAGGAAGCCGCGCTCGCCGTCGACGGTCGCGCGATCCATATGTAACGTGAGCGAAGCTCACGTTACTGGCTCTCAAAAGCCGATCGTGGGGCGCGACCGAACGGACTGTGCGCGTCCCCTCCACTCTCAAGCTTCGGGCGCGGATGCGTCGCGAGATTGCGGGCGGCCATTCGACGTGTTTTCGCCGTACCGGAACTTGCCGCGAAAATCCGCCGGCAAATCGCCCCGAAGAAATCAAGGCATTTTCCAATGATTGCCGGCTGATGCCGCTCCCTTGCTTGCGTACCGCAACCAACAAGGAGTGCGATCATGCGATTGAAGCAAACCACATTGGCCGTGGCCTTTCTGTTCGGTGCGAGCGGCGCCGCCGCCTTCGCGCAGGGCGTCAATCTCGATCTCGGTGCCGGCGTGGACGCCTCGTCGAATGTCGGGGTCAAAGCCGGCGGGCTCGGCGCAACAGGCGCAGCGGGCGTTGGCGCAAACGGGAACGTCCGTGCGGGCGCGGGCAATGGCGGATTGCAATCCGGCGGTGCGAATGTGAGCGGGGCTGGCAACATCCAGCTCGGCGCGCCGGGCACAACCGGCTCTGTCGGGGGCGGCGCGAAAGCCGGCGGCGGACTGAACATCGGGCTTGGCAAACGCTGAGCGGTAGATTGGAAAGAAAAAGGCCCGGGCCGCTTGCGCGAGCCCGGGCCGGAACAGGACTCCCGCTCAGTTCTGGGCCGGCTTTGAGATCGGCGCTTCCGCCGTCTGAGTCGGCGTCGAAATGTCGGCGGATGTGGCTGCGCCATAGGGGCAGGCGATTGCCGCCCCGCTGAACGCAACTGCGGCCGTCGTTACGAGAGCCATCGTCAGCTTGCGCATCGGATCGTCTCCTGTTGGCGGACGGACTCCGGAGGACGCCCCGTCCGCTACATTGAAGGCTAAGCCCGCCAAGCGGCGGCATGAAGCCTATTTTATGGACGTCACGGGATCGTGTTGTGATCGCCAGTGCGCAGCGCGCGGCGCGGCGTATTCCTGCTCATGCCTGCGCGCGTTCGGCAGTTCGCGCTCCAGAGATTCGCGATATCTGAGACAGCCGCGCAGGAACTTCGGCCATGGCGGGACGGCGATATCGGTTGGCATGGGTTCCGGCAGCAAACCCCACGGTTGCGGGTGATGCCAGCACAGGTCGTGGCCGCTGCTGTCGCGATGCTCGCGGATCGCGTTGCGCAGCCGCTTAACCTCGGCAACGAGCGATTCGCGTGTCATTCCTGTGAGATCGTCGTCCATGGCGAGCCTCCGAATGGCTCGTCATTAACTCCTGCCGATGGAAAGCGTTCAACGCGCTCTCGGGTGGGCGGCGCGGTACGCCTCAACGAGACTCGCCGAGTCGACGGCGGTGTAAATCTGCGTCGTCGCGAGCGAAGCGTGGCCCAGCAATTCCTGGATCGAGCGCAGATCGCCGCCGCGCGCGAGCAGGTGAGTGGCAAAAGAGTGGCGCAAGGCGTGCGGTGTTGCGGTGTCCGGGAGGCCGAGCGCGCCGCGCATGCGCTCCATGGCGAGCTGTACGACACGCGGCGACAGCGGCCCCCCTTTCTCGCCGCGGAACAGCGGCTCGTCGCCTTTCACATTGAAAGGGCAAAGTGAGATGTATTCCTCGATGGCATTCGCGACTTGGGGCAGCACGGGAACCATGCGTGTCTTGTCGCCCTTGCCGGTGACGGTTAGTTGGCCGCCCTCAGTCGGCGCGTCGCGGCGGAGAATCCCCAGCGCCTCGGAAATACGCAGGCCGGAGCCGTAGAGCAGCGCAAGAACCGCCGCGTCGCGCGCCAGCACCCACGGCTCGCGCTCTTCGCCGGCGCGGCTTGCGGGGTCGGCAACGGCACGCGCCGATTTCGCCGACAGCGGCTTCGGGAGCGAGCGGGGAATCTTGGGCGTGCGGACGGCGGCGAGGGCCGCGACCTTGCCGCGGCCTTCGCGCTCGAGAAAGCGGGCAAAGGAGCGGGTGGCGGCGAGCGAACGCATCAGCGTGCGCGCCTGGATTTCGTCGCGGCGGCGGCGCGCGAGATAGGCGCGCACATCGGCGGGCGCGAGCGCGGCCAAATCCCTGAGCGAGGGCTTGTCGCCAAGATGCTCGGTGAGAAAAGAGAGAAAACCCGCTACGTCGCGCGAATAGGCCTCCAGCGTCTTGGGCGACAGGCGGCGTTCGTGCGCGATGTATGAAAGCCAGCGGCGCGCCTCAGTACCGACGTCCTTCGCTGCGCTTGCCGCAACGGCGGCGCAGGCCAGCTCGAACGGGTCGCCATGTTTTTCCGTACCGCGCATTTCCACGTCCCTTGACACCAAGGATAGGATGGCAGCCGATCCTTAACGATTGATCGCGACTCGAAACCCGCGCGCCCTGAGCTTAGGAATGACTGAACGCACCGTCGATGTGCTCGTGCCGGTGGCGGTGGACCGGCCCTATACCTACCGCCTTCCCGACGGCGTGACGGTCGAGCCCGGCAGCATCGTGGCGGTGCCGCTTGGCGCCCGGCGTGTCATCGGCGCGGTCTGGCCGGGCGGGCGTTCGGATGTTCCCGCGAGCGCGAAGCTGAAGGCGATCTCCGCGCCGCTCGACGCGCCACCGCTTTCATCCGAGCTTGTGAAATTCATCGACTGGGTCGCCGACTACACGCTCGCCCCGCGCGGCATGGTGCTGCGGACGGCGCTGCGGTTCGACGAGCAGGGAGAGGCCGCGAAGACGGGTGTGCGACTCGTCGGCCAGCCGCCGAAGCGCATGACGGCGGCGCGCGAGCGTGTGCTTGAACTCATGTCCGACGGGCTCGTGCGTTCAAAGTCCGAGGCGGCGCGCGAAGCGGGTGTGACGCCCTCGGTCGTGGGCGGTCTCGTGGACGAGGGATCGCTCGAAATCGTCGACCTGCCGCCGGAGCCGGTCGCGCGCGAGCCCAATCCGGAATATGCCGTCCCTGAATTATCCGCCGCGCAGGCGGCGGCGGCTGAAAGCCTGCGTGACGCCGCTACGAGCGGCGGGTTTTCCACTCATCTGCTCGACGGCGTCACCGGCTCGGGCAAAACCGAAGTTTATTTCGAGGCGATCGCCGAGACGATCCGCGCCGGGAAACAGGCGCTTATCCTGCTGCCTGAAATCGCGCTCACGACGCAGTTCCTCGACCGCTTTGCCGAGCGTTTCGGGGTGCGTCCCGCGGAATGGCATTCGCAGGTCAGCCCACGCCGCCGCGCGCGCGCATGGGAGGCGGTGGCGAAGGGCGAGGTCGCGGTGGTCGCGGGCGCGCGATCGGCGCTCTTCCTGCCGTTCGCGAAGCTCGGGCTGATCGTGGTCGATGAAGAGCACGACCCGGCCTACAAGCAGGAAGATGGCGTGCATTATCACGCGCGCGACATGGCGGTGGTGCGTGCCTCGCTTGCTGGCGTGCCGATTGTGCTGTCATCCGCGACGCCTTCGGTCGAGACCGAAGTCAATGCGCGGCGCGAGCGCTATCATCGCCTTTCCCTGCCGGAGCGGTTCAGCGGCAGCGCCATCCCGCCGCTCGAAGCGATTGACCTGCGCACCGAAGGACCGCCAAGGCAGCGCTGGATCGCGCCGCGGCTTGAGCAGGAAGTGCGCGACACGATTGCGCGCGGCGAGCAGGCATTGCTCTTTCTCAATCGGCGCGGCTATGCGCCGCTTACGCTCTGCCGCACCTGCGGGCACCGCATGCGCTGCCCGAATTGCGACGCATGGCTCGTGGAGCACCGCTACCGGCAGCAGCTGGTCTGCCATCATTGCGGGTTCAACGCGCCGTCGCCGGAAGCCTGCCCGCGCTGCGAGAGCAAGGATTCGTTTGTGGCCTGCGGACCGGGCGTCGAGCGGTTGGAGGAAGAAACGCGTGCACTGTTTCCGGAAGCGCGCACGCAAATCCTGTCGAGCGATCTTTCGGGCGGCGTCGAGCGCATGCGGGCGGAACTCGCCGCGATCACGCGCGGCGAGGTGGACATCGTGATCGGCACGCAGCTCGTGGCGAAGGGTCACCACTTTCCGTCGCTCGCGCTCGTGGGTGTCGTCGATTCCGATCTCGGTCTCGGCTATGGCGATCCGCGCGCGGCGGAGCGCACGTTCCAGCTTCTGCATCAGGTGGTCGGGCGCGCGGGCCGCGCGGCGGCGGCGGGCAAGGGCTATCTGCAAACGCATCAGCCGAGTCATCCGGTATTGCAGGCGCTGATCGCGGGTGACCGAGATGCCTTCTACGATCAGGAAATCGCCGCGCGCGAGGAAGTCAGCCTGCCGCCGTTCGGGCGGCTCGCGAGTTTGATCATCTCCTCAAAAGACGGACCGGCGGCGGAAGCGCATGCGCGGCGTCTGGCGGCCGTCGCGCCTTTTGACGAGCGCGTGCGCATTCTCGGCCCCGCCGAAGCGCCGCTTGCGCTCATTCGCGGCCGCAGGCGCTGGCGGCTGCTCGCGAAAACCTCGAAAGGCTTTGATTTATCGGGCTATCTGCGCGACTGGCTCGTCGCCGGGCCGAAGGTCACGGGCAGTTTGCAGGTGACGGTCGACGTCGATCCGCAGAGCTTCCTGTAGCGCCTCACGATGACTCCTGAGCCTCGATGTCTTTTCGGCTCAATACATGCCAAATCTCAAGCTCGCCTATGCCTCTAACCTGCACGATTCCCTTTGGCTCAAGCAGGAAGTCGTTTTTGATGAGTTCATAGGTGCTTCGTGCAATCTGCACCGCGCCTCGGTGTCCATAGGTTTCCATGCGGCTCGCGACATTCACGGCCGCACCCCACAAATCGTAGCTGAATTTCTTGCGGCCGATCACGCCGGCCACGACCGGACCGGAGTTGATGCCGATCCGGAAGTCGAGATGGCGGCCGCCAAATCGATGACTGGCGACCGCCTGCTGCATATCGAGCGCGAGCAGCACGATCGCCTGGGCGTGGTCGGGCCGCGCACGCGGCACGCCCGACGCGACCATGTAGCAATCGCCGATCGTCTTGATTTTCTCGAGATCGTATTTTTCGACCAGCTCGTCGAAACACTGAAAAACCTCGTTGAGAAGTTCGACGAGATTCAGCGGGGTCATCGTTGCGGCGATGGGTGTGAAGTCCACGACATCGGCAAACAGCACGCTCGCTGCCTCGTGGTCCGCGGCGATCGTGTGCGGTTCTTGCTTCAGCGCCTCCGCAATCTCTTTCGGAAGAATGTTCAGGAGCAATTTCTCCGAGCGCTCCTGAAAGAAATTTCTCTGCACGACGAAATAGTAGAGAATCGCGAAAATGGAGCCGATGACGGCGCCAATATTGAGAACGAAGAGCCATGTGGTCAGCGTCTCGGAAAGCGGCTGCACCGGCAAATGGGGCTGCGCAAACCCGCTCACCACCAGCAGCCCGACAAAGGCGAGAAGCCAGAAACACGCGCCGCGCAGGTCGTCGAGCATCAGGGCGGTGAGCGGGGCGAGTGCCGACCAGATGACCACAGCGCTGGCATCGCGGAAGCCGCCGAGGCTCATCATCAAGAGCCAGGGGAGCAGCAGGATGAGCAAAAGCTGACTCAACCGGTACAGCGGCAGATTTCGGGTGAAAGAAAAGAGCGCGGTGTTTGCGAGCGCTACCGGCGTGTAGAGGCCGGGAATCAGGCTGGCGAGCTCCGCTCCGGCGGCGTAATAGATCAAACCCCAAATTGCGCCGGCCGGCGCCGGTCCGAGGGTCAAGGCGAGCACGAGTCGCTTCTGCAGTCCGACGTCGGGGCTATCCGCAGGATCGCTGCCGATCCGGCCGAGGCGGGCAACCAAGCGCTGGTGCAGGCGACGCTCCATTTCTTGAAGCATATCCGTCCACGGCCTGCGCCCATAGCCGCTAAGCGGGTCTCGGAGCCTGTGTCGAACGGCTGGCGATCCAGACTCGCCAGGAAGGTGCGGCGGTTCGCAGGGCAGTTGCGTGGACCGCTACTGAACGGCGTAGAGCAGGACGAGACCGCCCGCGAACAGGACCATCACGGCGAGCGAGTCGTAACCCATCTTCAGGATTTTCGGGTTGTGCCGCTCCAACAGGCCGACAAGAAAAATGCCGATCAGCAGCGTGCCGAGCAGTGCCGAGACGATCTCGAACCGGCCGAGTTCGTTGATCACCGGACCGCCTGTAAAGAAGCCATCGGCCACGATGATAAGCGAAAGATTGACGAAATTCGTGCCGAGCACCTGGCCGAACGCCATTTCGTACCGGCGCAACAGCAGCGCAGCATAGATCGTGCTCAGCTCGGGCAGTGAGGTGGACGTGCCGATCAGCGCGAAGCCGACCATGCCGCTGCCGATGCCGGTCTGCTTGGCGATGCCGTCGCCGATCTGCGACAGTGTGTAGCCCGCGGCAAAGATCGCAATGCCGGCGATGCCGGTCTTGATCAGCAGGCGTTGCAGCGAATCGCCGTCGTCGGGTTGCTTTTTCTTCCGTTCTCGCGCGGGCGGCGCGGCGCTCCAGCCCGAGCGCTTGTCATAGCCGGAGGCGAGCCAGAACGAGCCCACGCTGAGTGCGCAAATCATCAGCCCGGCCGCACCGACCCCGGCAATCAGCACGTCGCCGACAACGATTGCGATGGCGACCGCGACCAGCACCAGCATGCAGAGCGTCGCCATCATGAGCGTGGAGGGCTTCGCGACCATCGCCGTTACCGCCTCGCGTCCGACGACCGCATCAACGGCGGCGAGCAGCACGATGTTGATCGCCGCGCTGCCGAGCAGGTTATTCACAGCGAGTGCGGGGTTGCCGATCGCGCCGGCGTTGATGCAGTTCGCCAGCTCGGGCAGCGAGGTGATGCAGCCGAGCAGAAGCATGCCGGCGAAGGCTTGGCCCATCCCTGTCTTGGCCGCGATTGCGTCGGTATAGCGCGTCAGTCGCGTGCCACTCATCCATACAACGGCGGCGGCGGCGAAGAAGATCGCGGCGTTCACCCAGAGCGGGAAGTCGGCGGCGGTGGAAAGCGGAAGGGCGGGCATCCGCCGTCAACGCGCGACGAAGCAGACGGTTCGGCCGGTTCAGCTTGCCGCGGCCTCCAGGGCATGTTGGACGTCGCTCATGTACCGGACCGAGCCTTCACGCAAGCCCGGCAGCGTGAAGGAGTGTCGAAGTTGCGGCCGGACGCCCGCGAAGTAGACACGGGTGCCTGCTTTGTGCAGGCGACGAACGAAACGTTCGAGCGCCGCCGCCGCGCTGATGTCCACGAACGGCACGTCGGAGAAATCGAGCACGAAGGCGCGCGGCGGGTTGACCACGCGGTCGAGCACCACGTTCACGCGCGCGGTGGCGCCGAAGAAGAACGCTCCGCTGATGCGGTAGACGATGACATCGTCCGGCAATCCGCTGTAAGGCGCGCGCCCATTTTCGCTGTCGGCCACGTCTTCCCGCACCAGCTTCGGCCCGCCGTCGACTTCGACCGCTTCCGCCATGCGATGCAGGAAGACGAACGAGCCGAGCACGACGCCGACGCCAATGCCGGTGAGGAGATCGAAGAAGATCGTGAGCAGGAAGGTCGCGAGCAGGATCAGCGCGTCGGCGCGCGAGTGGCGCAGGAGCAGCAGGAATTCGCTTTTATCGGCCATCGACCACGCGACGACGACGAGCACGCCTGCCAGCGCCGAGAGCGGGATAAAGGCGACAAGCGGCATCGCAAAGAGCACGAACAGCAGCAGGTAGAGCGCGTGGAACATGCCGGCGACGGGGCCGCGCGCGCCCGCGCGGATGTTGGTCGCGGTGCGCGCGATCGTGCCGGTGACCGGCATGCCGCCAAAGACGGCGGCGGCAACGTTGCCCACCCCCTGCGCGACCAGTTCGCTGTTCGAGCGGTGGCGGCGGCCGGTCATGCCGTCGGCGACCACGGCGGAGAGAAGCGATTCAATCGCGCCGAGCAAGGCGATGGCGACCGCATCCGGCAGGACGGCGCTCAACTTCGCCCAGCTCAGCACCGGCAATGCGGGCGCGGGCATGCCGGAGGCGATGGCGCCGAAGCGGGTGCCAATTGTTTCGACGTCGAGCCGCAAGCCGAAGGTGATGATGGCGGCGACAAGGACGGCGATCAGGAGCGCGGGCCATTCAGGCCGGAAACGGCGCACAAGAACGATGACTGCAACGGACGCGGCGGAAAGGGCGACCGTCGGCGGGTTGATCGTGCCAAGTGCCTGCCAGACCGCAACGGCCTTCGGCACGGTCTCGGCCGGGTCGTGAGCAAGCTGAAGACCCAGGAGGTCCCGCAACTGGGTGACCAGGATGATCACGGCGATGCCGGCGGTGAAGCCGACCGTTACGGGGAAAGGGATATATTTGACGTAGGTGCCGAGCCGCAGAAGCCCGGTCGCGATCAGCAGGACGCCTGCGATCGATGTCGCGAGCAGGAGGCCGTCGAGGCCGTGCCGCTGCGCCGTCAGCGCCACGAGGCCGATAAAGGCCGCGGCGGGCCCGCCGATCTGGAAGCGGCTGCCGCCAAGGGCCGAAATGAGGAAGCCGCCGACAATGGCCGTGTAGAGACCACGCTCGGGGCTGATCCCGGCGCCAATGGCGATGGCGAGCGAGAGGGGCAGCGCGACAATTGCGACCGTGAGGCCGGCGATTGCGTCGGCGCGCAGGCCGTCAGCGCCATATCCCTCGCGCAGCACCGTCACCAGTTTTGGTGTGAAGAGCTCGGCCAGCGAAGGTTCATGGCGGGCGCCCGGCGTCCGCGCGGTCGTGTTCATCCCGCCCCCTGAGAACAGATGAACTCGGTTTCTTGTATCCGATTCATCGCGATTTTGGCGGCACCCCGGACAATCGGTCACGGGCGCGGGGGGCGCGCAAATCACTCTCGGAACGCCACCTGCCGCAATTTGGTCGCACCCCGGGAAGTGCCCGTCCCATGCGGGTTTTTCACCACTCCGAGGGTGCGCGGCTTATTGCACCAGGGGGAGGGCCATGTTAGTGAACCGCCGGCTTTGAAGGGCGCGAAAAACCCGCGTTCTTCTCCACTTTTGACAGTCCGTACGGCAAAACCGGGCCTCCAGGCGAGCGACGCGCGTGGAGCCTACCCCCAGGGAAGAATCGTGGCCGACGAACCCATCGTCTCCGGCATGGCGGGCCGCTACGCGACGGCCCTGTTCGAGCTCGCGCTCGAGGAAAAGAAACTCGACGCGGTCAAATCCGATCTCGACGGCTTCGCGGCGCTCCTCGAAGGCAACGCCGATCTCACGCGCCTCGTGCGCAGCCCCGTATTCGGCGCCGAGGAGAAGGAAAAGGCGCTCGCCGCCATCCTCGACAAGGGCAAGACCGGCGGCATCGCCCGCAATTTTCTGCTGATGGTGACCCAGAAGCAGCGCCTTTTCGCCGTCGGCCAGATGATCCGCGCCTTCAATGCGCTGGTCGCCCACCACAAGGGCGAGGTCGCGGCCGAAGTGACAGTCGCGGAGCCCCTCAAGAACGAACATCTCGAAGCGCTCAAATCAGCGATCGCCGCCAGCGCCGGCAAGAACGTCCAGCTCGACGTCAAAGTCGATCCCTCGATCATCGGCGGCCTCAAGGTCAAGCTTGGCAGCCGCATGGTCGACGCTTCGCTCAAGACGAAACTCAACTCGATCCGCCTAGCGATGAAAGAGGCACGGTAATGGATATCCGCGCCGCGGAAATTTCCGCGATCCTGAAAGACCAGATCAAGAATTTCGGCCAGGAGGCGGAAGTCTCCGAAGTGGGCCAAGTGCTGTCCGTCGGTGACGGCATCGCCCGTGTTTATGGCCTCGATAACGTGCAGGCCGGCGAGCTCGTCGAATTCGAAAACGGCACCAAGGGCATGGCGCTCAATCTCGAGAGCGACAATGTCGGTATCGTCATCTTCGGCTCCGACCGCGAGATCAAGGAAGGCCAGACCGTCAAGCGCACGCAGGCGATCGTTGACGTGCCGGTCGGCAAGGAGTTGCTGGGCCGCGTCGTCGACGCGCTCGGCGAGCCGATCGACGGCAAGGGTCCGATCAAGGCAAAGGCGCGCAGCCGCGTGGACGTGAAGGCGCCGGGTATCATCCCGCGCAAGTCCGTGCACGAGCCGATGGCGACCGGCCTCAAGGCCATCGACGCGCTGATCCCGATCGGCCGCGGCCAGCGCGAGTTGATCATCGGCGACCGGCAGACCGGCAAGACCGCCGTCGCCGTTGACGCGATCATCAATCAGAAGGGCCTCGGGGTCATCT
>JAICQA010000261.1 GCA_025929595.1 Xanthobacteraceae bacterium | reverse complement strand
GACGCGCTCGATGCTCAATCTCGCGATGATCGGAATTCTCAACCGGCCGCATGAGCTGCGCGCGCATATTCGTGGCGCGATCACAAACGGCGTCACGAAGGACGAGATCCGCGAAGTGTTCATGCAGCTTACGATCTATGCCGGCGTGCCGGCGGGCGTCGATGCGTTCCGGATCGCGAAGGAAGTCTTCGCCGAGATGGACAAGAGCTGAGCAGGCGGCAGGCGGGGCGGAGACAGGGACCTTGGAGTCATCGGCCTCGGCACGATGGGCTTCCACATGGCGCGGCGGCTGATCGAGGCCGGCCACAAGCTTGTCGTCTACGACACGAGACCGGAAGCGATCGCGCGGCTGACGGCGCTCGGCGCCGTGGCCGCGATATCGCCGAAGGACGTTGCCGATCGCGTCGAGACCGTGATGGCGAGCCTGCCGTCGCTCGACGCGGTGTGGGCGGTGGCGACGGGCGCGAACGGCGTGATCGAAGGCAAGAAGGTCCGCCGTTTTGTCGATCTCTCGACCTCCGGTGCGCGCATGGCGCAGAAGATTTCCAAGGCGCTACAGCCGAAGAACATCGTCCAGATCGACTGCCCGGTAAGCGGCGGGCCGGGTGGTGCCGAGAAGGGCACACTTGCGGTCATGGTGTCGGGTTCTGCCGCCGATATCGAACTGCTGAAGTCCGCGCTTGCCGTGTTCGGCAAGGTGTTCGTGATCGGCGACCGGCCCGGCATGGCGCAAACGATGAAGCTCGCCAACAATCTGCTCTCCGCTACGGCGATGGCAGCGACATCGGAAGCAATGGTGATGGGCGTGAAAGCCGGGCTCGATCCGTCGGTGATGATCGAGGTGATCAACGCCGGCAGCGGGCTCAACACCGCGAGTCGGGACAAATTTCCGCGCGCGGTCCTGCCGCGCAGCTTCGACTACGGCTTCACCAACGGCCTGATGTACAAGGACGTGAAGCTCTGCCTCGACGAGGCGGAAGGCATGGGCGTGCCGATGTGGGTCGGCAGCATGGTGCGGCAGCTATTTCAGCTCGCCAACACGCAGCAGGGCGCGGACGCCGACTTCACCACCATCGTGAAATGCGTCGAGCAATGGGCGGGCGTCGAAGTGCGCGCCAAAACGAAAATGGCGCCATGAACGTCGATATCCACGAGGTCTATGCGATCCGCTACGCGCGCCACGCGCGGCGCTCGCCGGAGAATTTCATCGGCGGCGATCCGCACGACGTCCTTCAGCCGCTCGACTACTATGTCTGGGTGATCCGCGGCGCGCATGGGACCTTCGTGGTCGACACCGGTTTCGACGTGACGATGGCCGAGAAGCGTGGGCGCGAACTGCTGAACCCGGTTGCATCGGGCCTGAAGGCGCTCGGCATCAACCCGGCCAGCGTGAAGGACGTGATCGTCACGCATCTGCATTACGACCACGCCGGCAATTACGATCTCTTTCCGGGCGCGCGCTATCACTTGCAGGACATGGAAATGTCCTTCGCCACGGGACGGCATATGTGCCATGCGCATATGCGCATTCCGTTCGAGGCTGAGGACGTCGTTTCCATGGTGCGAAAGGTCTTTGCCGGACGCGTGCAATTCCACGACGGCGATTCCGAGATCGTGCCGGGCATTTCCGTGCATCGCATCGGCGGCCACTCGAAGGGCCTGCAATGCGTGCGGGTGAAAACGATCCGCGGGCATGTCGTACTCGCGTCGGACGCGGCGCATCTTTATGCGCATATCGAGCAGGGGCGCATATTTCCCGTCGTCTATAATGTCGCGGATGTGCTCGAAGGCTATGAACGTCTGAAGCAACTCGCGAGCGCGCCGCAGCATATCGTGCCGGGTCACGACCCGCGCGTGCTCGAACGTTATCCGCCGGGCCGGCTCGGCCTCGACAACTGGATCGCCCGGCTCGATACCGATCCGACCTGAGCGTATGCCATGACAGCGACGACAAAACGGCGGGTGGTCATTCTCGGCGGCGGCTTTGCCGGCGTTTATACCGCGCGTTACCTCACCAGGTTGCTGAAGCGGCGGGACGACGTGCATGTCGAACTGCTGTCGGAGGAAAACTACTTCGTCTTCCAGCCGCTGTTGCCCGAAGTGGCGGCGGGCGGCGTCAATCCGAACCACGTCGTCAATCCGATCCGCGATCTTGTGCCGCGCGCGCAATTCCGCTGGTGCCGCGTTGTCGGCATCGACGCCACGAAGAAGGCCGTTCAGGTGGTGCAGGGCGAGGGGCGGGCGCTCGTGGAAGTGCCTTACGATCATCTCGTGTTCGCGCTCGGCAAGGTCAGCGATTTTTCTTCAATGCCCGGCGTGGCGGAGCATTCGCTGCCGCTCAAGGACCTCGACGACGCCTTTCGGCTGCGCAATCACGTCTTCCGGTGTCTCGAGCTTGCGGACATCGAGAGCGATCCGGCGGAGAAGAAGGCGCTGCTCACCTTCGTGATCGCGGGTGGGGGTTTCTCCGGTATCGAGACCACCGGCGAACTTTCCGAGTTGCTGCGCAAGTGCATCGCCAGCTTCCGCAACGTCGACATGGGCGAAGTGCGGCTCTGCCTCGTCCATTCGCGCGATCTCGTGCTGCCGGAGATGGCGCAGGAGCTCGGCAAAGCCGCCGACCGCATTCTGCGCCAGCGCGGGGTCGAAATGATCCTGAATGCACGCGTGCGCGCCGCGACGCGGCACGGTGTTTATCTGTCAACCGAGCAATTCCTGCCGACGCGCACGTTCATCTGCACGGTGGGCAACGCCGCGAACCCGGTGGTGCGGCGGCTGCTGGCGTCGGGCGGCTTCTCCGAAGGCAAGGTCAAGGGACGCGGCGTCGGCGTGTTCGAGACCGACGGCTTCCTCGCTTGCCCCGGCAAGCCTGGTTACTGGGCCGTCGGCGACAACGCGGGCGTGCCGGATGTGCGGAACGGCAGCGAGCTTTGTCCGCCGACGGCGCAATATGCGATCCGGCAGGCCAAGACCTGCGCGCGCAATATCCTGGCCGCGATCGACGGGCGGCCGCCGGCGCCGTTCGAATTCAGGAGCATGGGCATGCTCGCCTCGCTCGGCCAGCGCCGGGCGGTGGCGGATGTCATGGGCATGCGGCTCTCGGGCTTTGCCGCCTGGTGTCTGTGGCGGGCGTTCTATCTTTCGACGCTGCCGGGCGCGGCGCGGCGGCTGCGCGTCGCGCTCGACTGGATCCTCGACGTCTTTTCTCCGCGCGACATCGCGCAGATCCAGTCGGCCAGGACGGGTCATTTGCGCGTCGATCATTTCGAGCCGGGCGAGATCATCATCAACAAGCATGAGATCGGCCGCGAACTCTTCATTCTCAAGAAAGGCGAAGTCGAGGTGTTTCAGCCGGCCGAAGAGGGCAAGGCCGAAACGCCCGTGACGGTGCTTGCACGCGGCGCTGTGTTCGGCGAGCGCGCGCTGATCGACGATACGCCGCGCACCGCAAGCGTGCGGGCGAAGACCGCGGTCGATGTGCTGGTGATTTCGCGCGCGGATTTCACCGCACTCGTTTGCCAGTTTCCGGTGCTCGAAGACTATTTCGAGGACCTGATGCGCGAGCGCTATCCCGGTGAACTGCCGCACGAGGGGTCGCTCGGCAAGGCGATTGCCGGGTGCCGCTGAGTCTCATGCCTCGGGCGGGGCGACGGTGGCCTCCTGGTCGCTGCGCCTGAGCGCGCCGGCGATGAAGCCGGACGCTTTCATCTCTTCGACAAAATTACGCAAATAGCGCAGCCCGGCAGGGCGGCCTTTTTGCAGCGCCATCGACTGGCGGATTTCCATGAAGCGGCCGGCCATGACGCGAACGCCTGAGTCGGTTCGCGCGTAGTCTTCGAGTGGCTGGCGCACGCCCGCGGCGGCTTCAAGGTTTTGCGCGAGGAAGAGATCGATCATGGCGCGCCCGCCGCCCTTGGCCGCACGAACGATGGTGGCGTGTTTCAGTGTGCGGGTAAGGTAGAGATCGTAGGCCGAGTTCGGTCCAACAGCGATGCGGATGCCCGCGCGGTCGACATCGGCGGGTTCTTTCAGCGGCGAGTCGATCCGCACCATATAGGTCCCTTCGATCAGCACATAGGCGGGCGTGAAATCGACCTCGGCGGCGCGGGCCGGTTCGTTGGCGAGAAACGCGATGTCGCAGTCACCGGTTTTCAACGCCTCGAACGCCTTGCCCGCCGCTTCGAAAGAGGTGAACGCCGCCGCGCGTCCCAGGCGGCGCGCGAGCTCGTT
>JAICQA010000045.1 GCA_025929595.1 Xanthobacteraceae bacterium | reverse complement strand
GGTTGCCGACGCCCGTCGGGCTGAAGCGGAACTGATAGTAGTCCAGCGGCCCGATGCTTTCCGTGGCGCTCGTATTGATCTGCAGCGGGTAGCGATCGGACTGGTAATAGGTGAAGTACTGACCGGTAGTCATCTGCTGCGTGTTGGCGTCGATACCGACCTGGCGGAGCATCTGCGCGACCAGGGTCATCGTCGTCTGAATGCCCGGATACATCGGCAGCGTCAGCGAGATCTTCGGGTTACCCGCGGTGGCAAGATATTTCTTCGCGGCCGCCGGATCGTACTGGTATCCCTTGACGCTGGGATTGTGTCCGGACTGACCCTTCGGGAAGCGCTGCGACACCGGCTCCATCGTGCCTTCAAAGGAGGCGACCGAAATCGCTTTCAGATCGACTGCCGTGCAAAACGCCTTGCGCACATTGGCGTCGGCGAACATGTTTTTGCGGTCGAGGAACAGGAAGTGCTGCGTCAGCGTCGCTGCCGTCTGAACCTCGAGGCCGGCCGCCTTGACTGCGGCGTTGAGTGAAGAGGTCATTTCAGCGACGTCGACCAGCCCCGTCCGCAGCGCGTTCAGCGCGACATTGGGGTCCTGAATGGCGTGCATCACGACCGACTCGACACCGACCTTGTCGAGCGCCCAGTATTTCGGGAACAGGCGGAACACTTCTTTGGTGCCAACCTGCGAGGCCTCGGCATCGTAGGTCCATGGACCGGTACCGACGGCTTTCGTCCAGTCCTTGGTCTCGAGGAATTTCGGCGACACCATGTAGAGACCGCGGGTCGCGAGACGAGCAGCCATGGTCGGCGTCGGGCGACTCAGCTTTAGCGTGATGTGCGTGTCGTCCTTTACGACGATGTCATCGACCGTATCGAGCGTGGCGGCCCACTGCGTGCCGGAGGTCTTGATCCACTCGAGGTTGGTCTTGACCGCCGCCGCGTTGAACGGCGTGCCGTCATGGAAGACCACACCCGACCGCAAAGTGAGACTCAACTCGGTCGGCGTCAGTTCCCAGGCTGTGGCGAGATGCGGCTTCAGCGTGAAGCCGTCCGGCTCGACCCGGATCAGGCCTTCGAACGGAATGCGCGTATAGGTTTCGCCGGAGCGAACCAGCGGATTCCAGTTCTTGTTTTGAATCATTGTCGCGTAGTTGAGCGTACCTTTTGGCGCGGCGGTTACGGACCCTGCCGTTCCGAGTACGAATGCGGCGGCAGCGATGACCACTGCGCCGCGAAGAAGCATTTGCGTTTTCATGGAACTCCTAACCGGACCCAACCGTCCGTTCCGTTGTATCACAGCGGCGGCGTTGTTCGCGCCGAATCCATCTTCTTCAGCAATTGCAGCCGGGACAATCGCGGAGAGCCCGCGAGCGTCGCTGGTATGGTCGAAAGGTCAAATCTGGTCTGTTCTGCTGAATTGCCGCGAGCCGCGCCAAACACGCAGATTCATCAAGCATGACGCTGCCGCGATGCAGCGCCCGAGGCGGGGAACTACTCGCGCGAGTTGCGAGCGACTTACACGAGCCCGCGCCGGCCGTCGATCAAAACTGCTCTAATGCAGCGCGCAGGTGGTCGACAATTTCGTCCAGATGATCGTCGTTGGCGATCAGGGCCGGCGCCAGCACGGCGGTATCCGTGCCCACTCTGAGGACCATGCCATTCTCATAGCAGTGGCGCAGTAACTCGAAGCCGCGACGCACGGCAGCGCCATACGGCTCGATGTCGATCGCGGCCAGCATGCCGTAGCCGCGGATGTCCTTCACCGCGGAAATGTCCTTCAGGGAAAATACCCGTTCAAGAAATTTGTCGGCGATGGAGTTTGCGCGCTCGAACAGGCCCTCGTCCCGGTACACGTTCAACGACGCAATGCCTGCCGCGCAGGCGAGCGGATGCCCGGAATAGGTGTAACCGTGGAAAAGCTCCACTGAATTGTCGGGGGCGGCACCGCTGATCGTTTCATAGATACGGTCGTCAAAAGCCACCGCGCCCATCGGCACGGTGCCGTTGGTGAGCGCTTTGGCCATGGTCATGATGTCGGGGGTCACGTTGAACGCCTGTGAGCCGAAGGGGGCGCCGGTGCGGCCGAAGCCGCAGATCACTTCATCGAAGATCAGCAGGATGCCGTAGGTATCGCAGATCTCGCGCAGCCGCTGGAGATAGCCGACTGGCGGCACCAGCACGCCGCCCGAGCCGGCAATCGGCTCGACAATGCAGGCGGCGATCGTGTCGGCGCCATAGGACTGCACGAAACGTTCGAGGTCGTTGGCGAGATCGGCGCCTTCGGGCGGCTGCCCCTTCACGAACGTCTGGTCGGCGCGCCAGGTGTGGCGCATGTGATGAACGCCGGTCAGGCCAGGACCGAAGCTTTCCTTGTTGCGCACCATGCCGCCGAGCGACGTGCCGCCAAAATTGACGCCGTGATAGCCGCGCTCGCGTCCGACGAAACGGGTGCGCTGTCCCTGTCCGCGGACCTTGTGATACTGGAGAGCGACTTTGAGGGCCGTGTCGACGGATTCCGATCCCGAGTTGACGAAAAAGATCCGGTTGAGATTTCCCGGCGTCAGCGCGGCGACACGCGCGGCAAGCTCGAAGGATGCCGGATGACCGAACTGAAATGCCATCGCATAGTCGAGCGTGCGCGCCTGCTGCTCGATCGCCGCAACGATGGCCGGGTGGCAATGCCCGGCGGCGTGCGTATAGAGGCCGGCGCAACTGTCGATCAGCCGGTCGCCGCGTTCGTTCCAGTAGTACATGCCTTCCGCCCTCACGAGCATGCGCGGATCGGCCTTGAATGCACGGTCGGCCGTGAACGGCATCCAGTGGTTTTGCAGCGAGTTTGTCAGTTGCAACGTCGCACCCTGTTATGAACCACCGGTCGTACCGCACGGAAAAAGGCGCATGCGCACGTCGCATGTGCCCCGAAATGGGGATAGTGGCGTTGGCACGCTATCCGCGGCTAAGATACCGAGATAGCGCCAGTTTCCGCCTTTCGCGTGAGCCAAGCCGATGAACATGCTGTTCCGTGTCCGCCGCATCGGTACGACGAGCATCCACAACCAGGTCCGTGAGCATATCGTCGCCGCCATCCTCGGCGGCAGCCTGCTCCCTGAACAGAAGATGCCGTCTACGCGCGAGCTGGCGATTTCGCTGCGCGTTTCGCGCAACACCATCGTTCAGGTGTATGAGCGGCTCGCAGCCGACGGATATCTCAGCGTCCGTGACCGCGCGGGATACTTCGTCAACTGCGAAGCGAAGACCGGCTGGGTGCGGCCCGAAAAGAAGGGCCAGCAGCCCCCGGCGCGCCAGTCAGTCTGGACGCGCAAACTGAAATTCCATCCAAGCCGGCAGCCCTATATCCGCACGCCGCTCAACTCCCACTCCTATCCGTATCCATTCATCTACGGGCAAACCGACCCGTCGCTGTTTCCAATCTCCGAATGGCGCGAATGTTCGCGCCTGGCGCTCGCGCGTTCGGAGGTTCTGGAGTGGACGGGCGACGCCATTCATCAGGACGATCCCACGCTGATCGAGCAGATCTGCTCGAAGCTCCTTCCGCGCCGCGGCATCATCGCAACGCCGGACCAGGTGCTGATCACAATGGGCGCGCAGAACGCGCTCTATCTCGCGGCCACGCTTCTCGCGTCGTCAAAGACTACGGTCGGGATCGAAAATCCCGGCTACTCCGACATCCGCAACGCCTTCATCCGCGAGGAAGCACGCATTCTGCCGATCGATGTCGATGCCGAAGGCCTGGTAATCGATGATCGCCTGCGCGACTGCAACCTCGTCTATCTGACGCCAAGTCATCAATATCCGACGAATGTGACGCTTCCCCTGCACCGCCGCGAGGCGCTGCTCGCCAGCGCCGCCGAACACGACTTTCTCATCATCGAAGACGACTACGAAAACGAAACCAACTTCGTCACCCAGCCGATTCCCGCGCTCAAGTCGCTCGATGAGGGAAATCGCGTTCTTTACGCGAGCAGCCTCTCGAAATCGATGTTCCCGGGCTTGCGGATCGGCTACATGGTCGGGCCCGCGGACTTCGTTGCAGAGGCGCGAGCCTTGCGGCGGCAGATGTATCGTCATCCGCCTGCGAACAACCAGCGGACCACGTCGATCTTCATCTCGCTGGGCTATTACGATTCGCATATCCGCCGGCTGCGCGAAGCGCTGCGCGAACGATGGGGAATGATGAAGGAGGCGCTGGCCGAATTCATTCCCGAAGCGAGTACGGCGGCCACAGCCGGCGGCACCAGCTTCTGGATGCAGGGGCCGACGAGCCTCGACGCACAGAAACTTGCCGACGCCGCGCTGGCACGTGGCGTCGTCATCGAGCCTGGCAAAGACCTTTTCTACGGCAGCCACGAACCGTCGAACTTTTTCCGCCTCGGCGTTTCGTCGATTCCGACGGATCGAATCCGTCCCGGCATCGAAATTTTAGGCAAGACGCTTCGATCGATCTGATTTGGCGGAATTCGTTTCGACGGCGTCGGAACATTGCCTGCGTCAGGGATGCTGATTTTCCGCGTTGGCGAAACGAGCAGAACGGGAAGCCGGACTGCGCGAGCGCCTTAGGGTGACGCTTATTTGTCGTGAAACTGCATGGCATGCGGGCCGACGCGACTTAACCCCCCCTTAAATCGCCCCATTTAGATTTCCTTAACGGAGCCCGCATGGCGAGCCGGCTTTGGGCCGGCGAGCACCCATGCGGGCAAAGACAAACGCCCGCATGGCGAGCGCGGATCAGGGCCATGCGAGCTTCCATGCGAGCGACGGGAGATTCGCACCGCCACATTCGGCGCGTGCGAGAAGCGGGAAAGGGGACATGGCCCTACGGCGCAAGCGGCGCGTGAAGCGTGAGCCCGTGCTCGACACGATCGGCTCGCTGTTTCATTTGCGCCTGTCCGAATCCGACCGCCCGGGCGGCGCGCCCGAACGCGCGAGCGGCTCGAAAAGCGAAAAGCCGGCGCGCGCGAAAAAGAAACGCCGCCGCTGGCTGCCGAAGATTCGCGTCAAGCGTCTCGCTTACTGGTGCGTCGTGCTCGGCATCTGGGGCACGCTCGCCGTTGCGGGCCTGTTCGCCTGGCACTCCATGCGCTTGCCGGCGATGCAAGACCTCGTGCTTCCCCAGCGGCCGCCGTCGATCTCGATCGTCGGCCTCGACGGCCATGCCATTGCGACGCGCGGAGAAATGGGCGGCCAGTCGATTCCGATCAGGGCGCTGCCGCCCTATCTGCCGCAGGCTTTCATCGCCATCGAAGACCGCCGCTTCCGTTCGCATTTCGGCGTCGACCCGATCGGTCTCGCGCGCGCGCTATTCGTGAATGTGAGCAGCATGCAGGTGCGCGAAGGCGGCTCGACGCTCACGCAGCAGTTGGCGAAGAATCTGTTTCTCACCGACGAGCGCACCATCACGCGCAAGCTCGACGAGCTGGTCCTCTCCTTCTGGCTGGAGAACGAATACTCGAAGAACGAAATTCTCGAGCTCTATCTCAACCGTGTCTATTTCGGCGCCGGCGCCTATGGCGTCGAAGCCGCCGCCCAGCGCTATTTCGGCAAGCCGGCACGGCTCGTCACGCTGGGCGAAGCCGCGATCCTCGCCGGACTCGTGAAGGCGCCGTCGCGCCTCGCGCCCACGCGCAATCCGCGGCTCGCACGCGGGCGCGCCAATCTCGTTCTTGACGCGATGGTCGAGGAAGAATTCATCACCACCGAGATGGCAAAGATCGCCAAGGCCCGCCCCGCGGCCATCGTGAAGCAGACCACCCCCGGTTCGAAAGGCTATGTCGCCGACTGGGTGATGGACATCCTCGACGACTATATCGGCCGCGTTGAGCGCGACGTGATTGTGCAGACCTCGATCGACACGCGTCTTCAGGCGGCGGCAGAGAAGGCGCTGACCGAGGAACTGGAAGCGCAGGGCCAGAAATACGGCGCCTCGCAGGGCGCGCTGATCGCGATGGACCCGAACGGCGCCGTGCGCGCGCTGGTCGGCGGGCGCTCCTATCAGGACAGCCAGTTCAATCGCGCCATTGCGGCCCATCGCCAACCCGGCTCGGCTTTCAAGCCGTTCGTCTATCTCGCCGCGCTCGAACGCGGCCTGACGCCGGATACCGTGCGTGAAGACGGCCCGGTCAACATCAAGGGCTGGCGGCCGCAGAACTATTCGAAGGAATTCTACGGGCCGGTCACGCTCGAAACCGCGCTCTCGCATTCGCTGAACACAGTGGCGGTCAAGCTCGGTGTCGAAGTGGGTCCGCAGACGGTCGTTCGTACCGCGCGCCGGCTCGGCATCGCATCGAAACTTGAGCCCAATGCCTCGATCGCGCTCGGCACGTCGGAAGTGACGCTGCTCGAGCTCGCCACAGCCTACGCGCCCTTCGCCAATGGTGGAATCGGCGTCATCCCGCTTGTTATCGTGCGCGTGCGCACGCGCGACGGCAAGATCGTTTATGCGCGCAAGGCTTCGGGCCTCGGCAGCGTCGTGGCGCCGCGTTACGTGTCGATGATGAACCGCATGCTGGAGGAAACGCTCCTGACGGGAACCGCCCAGCGCGCCCGCATCCCCGGCTGGCCGGCGGCCGGCAAGACCGGCACCAGCCAGGATTTCCGCGACGCCTGGTTCGTCGGCTACACCGGCCGCCTCGTCACCGGCGTCTGGATCGGCAACGACGACAACTCCCCCACCAAACGCGCCTCCGGCTCCAACCTCCCCGTCGACGTCTGGAATCGGTTCATGCGCGCCGCGCACGAAAACATGCCGCCAGTCGGCCTGCCCGGCGCCGTCGAGCATCTGGGCCAGACCCCCATTCCGCCGCGTCCGATTGAGGACGGTCCGATGGCGGGCGGCCCCATTCCGCCCTCGGTTCGTCAGGAAGCGCCGCTCGATAGTTGGTTGTTCGATCGCCTGTTCGGTCGGCGTTAGACCGCGCCGTAGCGGTGCAGGGAATTGCCCTGCGACTTGAGCCATGCTTCCGCCCGCCGCCGCTCCGGCGTGAGCTGATCGACCACCCGCCAAAACCGCGCCGAATGATTGAGCTCGCGCCGGTGCGCGACTTCGTGCGCCGCGAGATAGTCGAGTACGAAAGGCGGCGCGAGCACGAGCCGCCAGGAATAAGAGAGCGCGCCATCCGACGAGCACGAGCCCCAGCGGCTCAGCGTATCGCGTACGCCGATCTTCTGGATTTCGACTCCGAGCGCCGCTGCGTGCCGCCGCGTCGCTTCAGTCAGATCGCGCTTTGCCTCTCGCTTGAGAAAGTCGCGCAGTCGGCGGGCAACATGTTGCGCGGCGCCGCTTACGCACAATAGAGCCGAGCCGTTCTCGTTGATCTCGGTCCACACTGTACCGCGCGCGCGCGGGCGATGCGCGATACGATGCATGATTCCGCGCAGCGGAATTTCAACGTCGTCCGCAAACGGCACGCGGTCGGGAATGCGCTTCACGCGTGTCGCGATCCAGCCGGCGTTGCGTTCGGCGAAGTCTTTGGCCTGCCGGAGGCTGCCGCGCGGCGGCATGGTGAGCACGACCACGCGGTCGCGCTCCCGCACCCGCAGCGTATAGCGGCGCGCGCGCGGATGACGACGCACCGTCACCTCATATTGTTCCTGCGCGCAGGAGACGACGAGCCGCCCGTCTTCGACGGTGGGCTTTGCGCGGAGAAAGTAAGGAAGCTGGAACTGCATGGCCGGCCCGAATCGTCCGGCAAAAGAATCGATCCAAAGCGGCGCGCGAGGCAAGCTTATTCGGCGGCGTGCTTCGGACTCTTGGCGCGGCGGTCGTGCTGATGCGTGCGGATGAAGTCCGCGATGCGCGGCGCGATTTCGGCGCGGAAGCGCGAGCCGTTGAACACGCCGTAATGGCCGACCGAGCGCTGCAGATAATGCGCCTTCCTGTCGGCGGGCAGGTTCGGCGTCAGCCGGTGCGCGGCTTCGGTCTGGCCGATCCCGGAGATGTCGTCGTGCTCGCCTTCGACCGTGAGCATCGCCACGCGCCGGATCCTGGACGGATCGACCGGTTTGCCGCGATGGGTCATCGTGCCGTTCGGCAGGTCGTGGCGGACGAATACCGACTCGACCGTCTGAAGATAGAACTCCGCCGTCAGGTCCATCACCGCGAGATACTCGTCATAGAATTCGCGGTGCTTCTGCGCCGAGTCGCCGTCGCCCGTGACAAGATGCCGGAACATCTTGCGGTGCGCATCGAGATGGCGGTCGAAATTCATGCTCACAAAGCCGGTGAGCTGCAAGAAGCCCGGATAGACCTCGCGCATGAAGCCGGGATGCGGGAAGGGCACCTTCGCGATCACATGACTGCGGAACCAGTCCATGCCGCGCTCTTCGGCGAGCTTGTTGACCGCGGTCGGATTGCTGCTCGTGTCGATCGGCCCGCCCATCAGCGTCATGGACTGCGGCACGTTCGGATCGTTCTCGGCTTCCATGAGCGCGACGGCGGCAAGCACCGGCACCGACGGCTGGCAGACCGCGATCACATGGCAGTCGCCGTCGAGCTTATGCAGCATCGCGATGACGTAATCGATGTAATCGTCGAGATCGAAGCGGCCCTTGGCGAGCGGCACCATGCGCGCGTCGATCCACTCGGTGATATAGACGTCGTGGTTAGGCAGAAAGGCTTCGACCGTGCCGCGCAGGAGCGTCGCGAAGTGGCCGGACATCGGCGCGACGATCAGGATTTTCGGCTGCGGCTGGCGCAGCGGGCGCTCGAAGCGGCGTTCGAAATGCAGGAGGTTGCAGAAGGGGCGCTGCCAGACGGTGCGGATTTCGACCGGCACGCGCTCGCCGCCGACCAGCGTCGACTCGATTCCCCATTCGGGTTGGGCGTAGCGGCGGATCGCGCGCTCATAAAGCTCGGCACCGGCCGCGACCGACCGGCCGAACGGCGTGTGTGAAAACGGGTTGAGCGGGTTCTTGAAGTAAAGCCGCGTGGCGTCGGCCAGCGCGCGCGACGGGTCGAGGGCGGCGTGCGCCCACTCATACATCCAGTAGAGTGGAGTCGTCGTTACCGATCCGCTCGGACCCGGTAATGAAGGCGCGCCGCCAAATTCTCCGATCGGCATCCTGCTGTCCCGGCCCCCGTTCCCGCTGTTGCAATGCAACATAAGGAGAGCGGCAGGCCCGGTCAATGTGACAGGTTCCGGTAAAGGCCGTCTTTCGCGACCTATTCACCGATCTGGATGAGGGAACCGGACGTTTTCGCGCCGCGCAGGAGCCAGAGGAAGCTCACGGCGCCGGCCGCGAGCCACAGCACATTGAGGCCGAGCGCCCACAGCATGAGGTCGGCACGGAAGGCGTGATCGATCACCAGCGCACGCATGCCTTCGAAAACGGCGGTCGGCGGCAGCGCCCAGGAAATCGGCTGCACCCATTCGGGCAGCACCGACACCGGGTAATAGACGCAGGTGAGCGGCAGGAAGAAGAACATCAGGCTCCACGCGAGGCTCTCCGCCCCCAGCCCGTGCCGCATCACGAGGCCGGAGCAGAACATGCCGACGGCCCAGCTCGTCATCAGGAGGTTGGCGAAGAACGCCGCGAGCGCGAGGCCGAGCGACCAGAAATTGAATCCGAAAAACACGATCGCCAGAATCGTGACCGGGATCAGTCCGATCGAGAGCCGCACCACGCTCATGATCGTCAACGCGATCACGAATTCGGTCGGCCGCAGCGGGCTGATCATGAGGTTCGGCATGTTGCGCGACCACATCTCTTCCAGAAACGAGATCGAGTAGCCGATCTGCCCCCGAAACAGGATGTCCCACAGGAGAAACGCGGCGAGGAACGTGCTCACCGTCCCGGCCAGCGCGCCGGGCAGTTTTCCGACGCCGAGCTGCAGGAAGCCCCACATGAACATCTGCACCGCGGGCCAGTAGACGAGTTCGAGCAGCCGCGGCCATGACGAGCGCAACAGGTACCAGTGCCGCAGCACCATGGCGCCGACGCGATAGAGCGAGAAGCTCGCGACCTGCGCGGTCATGATGCGGGCTCCTTCGCCTTGCGGCGGTCACGCGCCACGTCGAGGAAGACCTCTTCGAGATTCTGCCGGCCGTAGCGCGAAAGCAGTTGCGGCGGCGAGCCGTCATCGACGATCTGCCCGCGCTTCATCATCAGCACGCGGTCGCACAGCCGTTCGACCTCCGCCATGTTGTGCGACGCGAGCAGGATCGCCGCGTTCCTGCGGGCGCGATAGCGCTCAAGATGCCCGCGGATCCAGTCGGCCGTGTCGGGATCGAGCGAGGCGGTCGGCTCGTCGAGCACCAGAAGATCGGGATCGTTCACGAGTGCCTTGGCGAGCGCGACACGCGTCTTCTGGCCGGCGGAAAGCTTGCCGGCAGGGCGGTCGAGAAATTCGATGAGGTCGAGATCGGCGGCGAGCCGCTCGATCTGCCCGCGCAAATCCGCGACGCCGTACAGCATGCCGAAGACATTCAGGTTCTGCCGCACGGTGAGCCGGTGCGGCAGGTCGACATACGGGCTTTCCAGGTTGATCCGGTGCAGCACCTTGTAGGGCTCGCGCGCCATGTCGGCGCCGAACACCGAAACCCGTCCGCCGGTCGGCGACACGAGCCCCATCGTCATGCCGATGGTCGTGGTCTTGCCCGCGCCGTTCCCGCCGAGCAGGCCCGTGATCGAGCCCGCGGCGACGGCAAAGGAAATGCCGTCCACGGCGATCGAGTCGCCGTAGTGCTTGGCAAGTTTTTCGGCCTGGATGGCGGCGGTCATGGGCGGCGGGTTTGCTGCATTCGCGTGGCATGGGCAAGGCAGGGACGCAAGTAGGCGGCGGCCGGGTTTCGTTTCGCCTGCCGCGCGCCTAGATTGGCCGGATGCAGACCGTCAGCGACCAATTGATCGGACCGCGGCCCTATGGGCTCCGTGTCGACACGCTTGTCCGCCTGCGCTGGCTCGCAGTCGCGGGGCAAACGGCGACACTCATCGGCGTTCATTTCGGGCTCGGCTTCGCGCTGCCGCTCTGGCCGGCGCTCGGCTTCGTGTTCCTTACTGCGCTCACCAACATCGTGCTGCGCGCCCGCAAGCCGCGTCCGCAGCGCCTGAATGAAAGACAATCGGCGGCCATTCTTGCCTTCGACATCGTGCAACTGGCGCTCCTTCTTTATCTCACGGGAGGGCTCGCCAATCCGTTCGCCGTTCTCTTTCTGGCGCCGGTGCTCGTCTCCGCGACGGCGCTGTCTCCGCGCACCACGCTGATTCTCGGCATTCTCGCGGTCGCACTCGCAACCGTCCTCGGCCTCTATCACCACCCGCTGCCCTGGTACGCGGCGTTCCCCTACGTACCGCCGCGGCTCTTCCTGCTCGGCATGTGGGCGTCCGTGCTCGTCTCCGTCGCCTTCATCGGCGGCTACGCGCTCACCGTTGCCAAAGAAGCACGGCAGCTCTCGGACGCGCTCTCGGAAGCCGAACTCGTGCTCGCGCGCGAGCAGCATCTGTCGGCGCTCGACGGCCTGGCCGCCGCCGCCGCGCACGAACTCGGCACGCCGCTCGCAACCATCGCGATCGTCGTGCGCGAACTCGAACGTGAAATGGCGCCGGACTCGCCGCATCATGACGACATCAAGCTCCTGCGCGAGCAGAGCGAACGCTGCCGTTCGATCCTGCGCACGCTCACTTCGCTCAATTCCGGCGGTGCGCCGTTCGATCAGATGCCGCTCTCGCATCTGCTGGACGAGCTTGCGACGCCGCATCGTCCGTTTGGTACCGCGATCAAAATCGAGCTGCCCGCGGACAAGAAGGGCGAGCCCACGGTCAGCCGCAATCCCGCGATCCTCTATGGCCTCGGCAACATCGTCGAGAACGCCGTCGACTTCGCCGCCGAGTCCGTGACGGTGATGGCGCGCTGGGACGAGGACGATGTCTGGATCGTCGTCACCGACGACGGGCCCGGCTTTGCGCCCGGCGTGATCGACCGCATCGGCGAACCCTACGTGACCATGCGCGGCCGGGCGCGCGCCGACCAAACCGAAGCGCCGGGCGGCGGTCTTGGGCTCGGCTTCTTTATTGCGAAGACGCTGCTCGAGCGCTCGGGCGCAGCGCTCACCTTCGAGAACCGCGTCTTCCCGCAAACGGGCGCCATCGTCACCGTGCGGTGGCCGCGTGCGGTCCTCGAACTTAACTATAATCGGCAACTTGCGGGCAGTTCGCAGGACTCGCCCGCTCCCGGGCGGTCCGCTAGTCTTGTCACCGGGACGGCTGATCACTAAATCCTGCGCGTATGCATACAGGTCTAGCCATGTCCGACGCCCGAGCCACCGAGCCCAAGGCCGACCGGCGCCTTCTGATTGTGGACGACGACAAGTCGTTTCTCGACCGCCTGGCGCGCGCCATGGAAAGCCGCGGCTTTCAGGTCTCGACCGCGGAATCCGTCGCCGCCGGCCTCGCTCAGGTGGCGGCGTCCGCGCCGGCCTATGCCGTGGTCGACCTGCGGCTCAACGACGGCAACGGCATCGAAGTGGTTGCGGCGCTCAAGGAAAAGCGCCCCGACGCCCGCGCCGTGGTGCTCACCGGCTACGGCAACATCGCCACCGCCGTGAATGCCGTGAAGCTCGGCGCGATCGATTACCTCTCGAAGCCCGCTGACGCCGACGATGTCTACGCGGCGCTCACCGCGCTT
>JAICQA010000414.1 GCA_025929595.1 Xanthobacteraceae bacterium | reverse complement strand
GTCGAGACCGCGCTCGGTGAAGGCGATGAGCGTGCCGCCCAGCGGCCGGTCGCGCGGCACAAAGACGAGGCCTTCGATGCCGGCATTGCGCGGCAGGTCGCGCGCGGCAGGCGGCAGTTCGATATTGCGTGCGCGGGCCGCAAAGCCGCGCTTTCCGAAGTCATAGCGCGCGACGCGATGAATGCGCTCGATGCCGACATAGACGTCGCCACCTTCGCCGAGCGCAATCGACTCCGTGTCGAAGGCATTGCCGTCGTGCAGCGGCGCGCCGTTGCCGTCGAGCATCGGCGCGATGGTCGACTGCCCGACGCGAACGGGACGATTGCCTTCGGACACGAGCCGCGCGCGCAGCCAGCGTCCGCGGTCGTTGACGGCAAGAAACTCGTCGCCGCTCAGGAAGCGGATGCCGGACAGGCCGCCGAAGCGCTTGTCTTCGCTTTCCAGCACGAGGCCGCCGAGAAATTCCAGCGCGCCGAAGCGGGTGCGCTCCGACTCGCGCGCGCTGAACGAGCGGATGGGCCTGGCTTCGATCCTGACCGGCCAGGGCGTGGTATCCGGTGCGCCTTGTTGCGCGGCCGCCGGCGCTGCAACGATCAGAAGGAGCGAAAGCAGGGAGGCGAGCGCGCCGGCTCGCCTCATCGCGCACCGGCGCGGCGGCGCTGCGGCTGCGGGGCTACGGCGGTTTCCTCGAACAGCTCGGCGAGCTTGTCGGTCATGGCGCCGCCGAGTTCCTCGGCATCGACGATCGTGACCGCGCGACGATAATAACGCGTCACGTCGTGGCCGATGCCGATGGCAATCAGCTCGACGGGCGAGCGGGTCTCGATCTCCTCGATGATGTAGCGGAGATGGCGTTCGAGATAGTTGCCGGGATTGACCGAGAGCGTGGAGTCGTCGACCGGCGCGCCGTCCGAAATCATCATCAGGATCTTGCGCGACTCGGGACGCGCGAGCAGGCGCTTGTGCGCCCAGTCGAGCGCCTCGCCGTCGATGTTCTCCTTGAGCAAGCCTTCGCGCATCATCAGGCCGAGATTTTTGCGCGCGCGCCGCCAGGGCGCGTCGGCGGCCTTATAGACGATGTGGCGGAGATCGTTGAGGCGGCCCGGGTTCGCCGGCTTGTTGGCGGCGAGCCAAGCCTCGCGTGACTGCCCGCCCTTCCACGCGCGCGTGGTGAAGCCGAGCAGCTCCACCTTCACGCCGCAGCGCTCCAGCGTGCGTGCGAGGATATCGGCGCAGGTGGCGGCGACCGTGATCGGCCGACCGCGCATGGAGCCGGAATTGTCCAGCAGCAGCGTCACGACCGTGTCGCGGAAATCGGTGTCGCGCTCGCGCTTGAAGGAAAGCGGTTGGAACGGGTCGATGATAACCCGCTGAAGCCGGGCGGGATCGAGCATTCCCTCTTCGAGGTCGAATTCCCATGCGCGATTCTGCTTTGCCAGCAGGCGGCGCTGCAGCCGGTTCGCGAGACGCGCGACCACGCCCTGCAAGTGCTGCAACTGCTTGTCGAGGTAGGAGCGCAAACGAGCGAGCTCTTCGGGGTCGCATAGATCCTCGGCCCCGATCTCCTCGTCGAAGCGGGTCGTGAAGGCGCGATAGTCGGGGCCGCGCGGTTCGTTGCGTCCCATGTCGCGCGGGCGCCAGGGCTCGGCGGCGTCGTTGCCGTCGGTGGCGTCGAAATCCTCCGGCCGGTCGGCGGAAGGCGCGTCGTCGGTGTCGGTCGTCTGATCGGACGTGTCGTCGGCGGCGAGCTTGGCGTCTTCGGGCGAAGAACCGTCTTCGGAGTCCTCGCTCTCGGCGGCGTTCTGTTCGTCCGCCTGATCGGGGTTCTCGTCGTCGTCCTCGTTCTGGTCGTCTTCGTCGCGGTCGGAGAACTGCTCCTCGCCCATGTCGAGCGAAGTGAGGAGCTCGTGCATCGCCTCGGCGAAGCCGCGCTGGTCGTCGATTTCATCCGCGAGCCGGTCGAGCTGGCGGGTGGAGCGGGTCTCGACATAGTCGCGCCAGAGGTCGACAAGCTTGCGCGCGGCGGGCGGCGGCTCCATGCCGGTGAGGCGTTCGCGCACCATCATGGCAAGCGCGTCTTCGAGCGGCGCGTCGGAGCGCTCGCTCACATCGGCGAAATTCTTGTGAAAGCGGTCTTCGAGCATCGCGGTG
>JAICQA010000307.1 GCA_025929595.1 Xanthobacteraceae bacterium | reverse complement strand
AGCTCGAGAATTTCGCCGCGCACGTCGACCGTGATCTTGCGCGAAAGGTCGCCGCGGGCGACGGCGGTGGTCACTTCGGCGATGGAGCGCACCTGGTCGGTCAGATTGCTGGCCATCGAGTTGACGTTGTCGGTGAGGTCCTTCCAGGTGCCGGCGACGCCCGGCACGATCGCCTGTCCGCCGAGCTTTCCTTCGGTGCCGACCTCGCGCGCGACGCGCGTGACTTCCGACGCGAAGGCGCGCAGCTGATCCACCATGACGTTGATGGCTTCCTTGAGCTGATCGATCTCGCCGCGCGAGTCGACAGTGATCTTTTTTGACAGGTCGCCGTTGGCGACGGCGATGGTCACGTCCGAAATGTTGCGGACCTGGGCGGTCAGGTTGCTCGCCATCAGGTTCACGTTGTCGGTAAGGTCCTTCCAGACGCCCGTCACCTCGCGCACCTTGGCCTGGCCGCCGAGCTTGCCCTCGGTGCCGACCTCGCGCGCGACGCGCGTCACTTCCGAAGTGAACACGCTCAACTGCTCGATCATGCGGTTGACGATATTGGCAGAGCGGAGGAATTCGCCCTTCAGCGGCCGGCCATCCACTTCGAGACGGACCGTCTGCAGCAGGTCGCCTTGCGCGACCGCGCCGACCGCGCGGGTCACTTCGCTCGTCGGCCACAATAGGTCGTCGATCAACGAGTTGACGGAAGCTTCCATCTCGCTCCAGGCGCCGTGGCCGAGCGCGAACTTCACGCGCTGCCGGGTCTTGCCTTCGCGGCCGACCACCTGGCCGACCCGCTCCAGCTGGCGGGCCATCTGCTCATTGGCGGCGACGATCTCGTTGAACGCGTCGGCGATCTTGCCGAAGGTGCCGGCCTGCTCTGTGGACATCCGGACCGAGAAGTCGCCGGCCTTCATGGCCTGAAGCGACTGGAGGAGGGCGCTCAGCTCGGCGGAAGAAACTTCAGTCCCGCTCAGGACGACGGCGGGCGGCGGTGCGCGCCGCGTGCCGTTGCTGTGCTTTCTGGAGGTTTTGGACGGCTGCATGACTTTTTCCCCGCGAACGCGGCAAGGCTGCCCTTACCGCAGTAGGGCAGCGTCAACGGGCACTCGCAAGCCGCGGGATGCCGATTGTGCGCTGCACATATTCAATATGGAAAACTAACCCTCTCCCAAGCGCGCATTTTCCGGACATAGCGCTGCCACAAGCCAAAATCGCTGCCGGGCCGCGCGGTTCCCTCGATTCAAAAATTATTTTCGAGGAACACGACGGTGTGAGGAGAGGTCAGTAGGTTTCGACGTGGAACCGGCCAGCGTCCCGCATCCGGGCCCGGCAATCGGCCCAGTTCAGGTCATTTCCGCCGCAGATCTCGGCGAAGGCCTGCTCGACCCCTTGCTCCATGCCACGCAGCCCGCAGACATAAACGTGGGTCGTGTCCTTCTTGAGAAGGCCGGCGAGGTCAGCCGCACGGCGGCGCATCCGGTCCTGCACGTATTCCTTCGGTTGATCGGGAAGGCGCGAGAAGACGAGTTCCTGATCGAGCAGCGTCTTCGGCACCTTCTGAAGCGGGCCGAAATAGGGAAGCTCCTGGGGGGCGCGCGCGCCGAAGAACAGCCAGAGCTTGCCCTTGGCGTTCGGCATCGCCCGCCGCCGGCGTTCGGTCATGGCGCGGAACGGAGCCGAGCCCGTGCCGGTGCAGATCATTACGACGTCGGCGTCGGGATCGTCGGGCATGAGGAAGGTCGAGCCGAACGGCCCCGCGACCTGAACCTTGTCGCCCTGCTTGAGGTCGCAGACGTAGTTCGAGGCGAGACCGCGGAAAATACTGCCGTCGGGCCGCGGCTCCACCACACGCTTCACGGTGAGCGCAAGGTTGTTGGTGTTCGGTCTCTCCCCGTCGCGCGCGCTTGCGACGGAGAACAGCCGCATCTTGTGTGGGCGGCCATTGTCGTCCGTGCCCGGCAGCACAATGCCGATGCTCTGGCCTTCCAGCACCGGGAAGGCCGTTGCCCCGAGATCGAGGATGATATGGCGGATGTCGGCGCTCGCATTCTCTGCCGTGAGCCGGAAATTGCCGGTAACCGTCGCGTCCGCCGGTTGCTTGTGGCCAAAGAGATTGATGCGCGGCTTGCTCGCCGACGCCGGCGCTTTCATCCGGCCGCCCGCGCCCTTGTGCGCGTCGTCGAGCAGCGCCGCGACCTCGTCGTCGATCGACTCCACGGGTGAAGGCGCAGATACCGACGCCGTCGAGGCCGTTTCGGCGTCGTCAGCCGGGGTCATGTCGTCGGGGAGGTCGGTCCACGAGAACTGATCGTCGAGGGAGTAGGGTGTTGCGACCGCAACGAAATGATTGATCGAGCCCGTCGGGCAGGGCGACACGCAGTCCATGCAGAAATTGCACTTCGTGGCGTCCACCACATAGTTGTTCGAGTCGTGCGTCACCGCGCCCACGGGGCAAGTCGCCTCGCAGGTGTTGCAGCGGATGCACACCGCCGGATCGATCAGGTGCTGCTTGACGAGCGCGGTCATGGCCTCGCCTTGGTTCGCGGACTCACTCCGCGATCTTCACATACTCGAAGTCGCCTGGCTTGTTGTCGATGCCGGTCTTGGGTGGTGCGATCCAGCTCGCGAACTTGCCCGGCTCGAACTCCGGCTTCATCAGGCTCTCAATGAACTGCCGGTCGGAGTCGTTCGGCAGGTAATCGTCCTTCTTCTTGTCCCAGGCATCGTCGCTCAACACATTGCCATCGAGATCGGCCTTCGCCTTCGAGAACTCGCCGATCTGGCGGTGAAAGGCGACGTGCGGGAGCTTGAGCTGGAACTGGATGCCGAATTTCTCCGGCACGCGGTTCCAGCGACCGACTCCCGCGGCGCAATCGGCCACGTAGTCGTCGCGCAGCCGCATATTGAGCGCGGAGAGCGCGGGCACGTCCTCGTCCACGATCTTGCCGTCCTTGAAGCGCGACACGGGATACGTGCTGCCCTCGAGCTGGTGGTCGTCCTCGAGCTTGTCCTCGCGGAAACGTCCCTTGATGCCGGAATGGAAGGCGTTGGCGGCGTTGGTCGAAATCTCGTTGCCGAACAGATCGAGCGTCAAGGAGAAGTGGAGGTTCAGCTTCTTTTGCAGCGTCGGCAGGTCGATCACGCCGAGCTTGCGCACGGCTTGAATGTCGTTCGGATCGGAAATGCCGGCCTGCTTCATGGCATCGCAGGTGCGCTCGACCACGCGGCCGACGCCGGTCTCGCCCACGAACATGTGGTGTGCCTCTTCCGTCAGCATGAAGCGGCATGTGCGCGAGAGCGGGTCGAAGCCCGACTGCGCCAGCGCCTCTAATTGCATCTTGCCGTCGCGGTCGGTGAAGAAGGTGAACATGAAGAAGGAGAGCCAGTCCGGCGACTCCTCGTTGAAGGCGCCGAGCATGCGCGGCGTGTCGGCGTCGCCGGAGCGGCGCTGCAACAGCGCTTCGGCTTCCTCGCGCCCGTCGGCGCCGAAATATTT
>JAICQA010000224.1 GCA_025929595.1 Xanthobacteraceae bacterium | reverse complement strand
CCGCATCGTCGCCGAGATCGATGTCGCGGTAAAAATCGTGCAGCAGTTGCGGGTCGAACAGCGCGTTGACGACGCCGTCGAACTTTCCATCCTTGGCAGTCAGCACGCGCGCGATGGGAAGAACAGGGTTGTGCGTGTGGGAATCGGGGAAGGGGCCTTGCGTGATGAGCCCGGTGTCTTCCGAATCTGCCAGCGCCCGAAAGGCAGGATGATCGCCGTGCGCGTCACCGACGAGCGGGAGATGTGTGGAGTGGCGGATCACACCGTCGCGATCGAGCACCGAAATGCGATCGACCGCCTTGAGGCCCGAGAGCCCGGCTTCGAGCACCTTCTGCCAGTCGTGCGACACGGACTGCGGGCCGCCGGCCTGGGCGCTGAACGCGACGATATGGGCGAATGTGGCGTCGATCGTCGCGAAGGATTGCTGGAGATGTTCGCTCAGCAGATGGGCGAACTTTGCGGCCTGTTCCTGCCCGCCCCGCATGACCTCGTCATAGCGCCACCAGATGGCGGCGCTGCGGAAGACCAGCAGTCCGGCGAACACCGCAATGAGCAAAAAGATCGCATTGCGGCGAAGCATCGCCGCGTCGGATCCGCGCGCGCGGTTCTTTTCAACGGACTGGGGCATGTGCCGATGGGCGGTCCAGGTTGCTGCGTCGGCGAAGGACAACAGATATTCACCAAGGACCGGTAACAGCCGCGCCGTGGTCCCGGAGCCTGGTTAATCGAACCTTCCGACGTCTGTCCCTCCCACCGTGGAACTCTTCAATTTGTGGTAGTTTACGGCCTTGGTGTGTCTGATCTGGGCGCGAAGGGGGACGACGATGACTTATGGAAACCTGCCGCCAGAGGGCTATCCGGCAAGTTCGAAGTGGCTGCATTGGCTCGTCGCGGCGCTGGTGCTGCCTGCCATCGCGGTCGGCCTATATCTGCCCTACACGCAGCCGGGACCCTTTCAGGACGGGCTGTTCAATGCCCATAAGGCGTTCGGCGTGCTCATCCTCGTTTTGATGATCGTCCGTATCCTCAATCGTTTCGCCGTCGGCGCGCCGGCGCCCGAGCCCGGCATCGCGCCGTGGCAAAAGACGGTGTCGAGCGCCGTGCATGGACTGCTTTATGTGCTGTTGGTCGTGCAGCCCGTCATCGGGTACACGGCAAACTCCGCTTTCGGCGCGAGTGTCCCCTTCTTCAGCCTGTTCGAAATTCCGCCGATCGTGGAAAAGAACGACGCGCTTGCGGAGCGACTCTTCGCTATTCATCGAGTGATCGGCATCTCGATTGCGTTCCTGGCAGCGATGCATATCGGCGCTGCGCTTCAGCACGCCATTCTCATGCGCGATGGCGTCTTGCAGCGGATGCTGCCGCGTGCGCTCGGTGGGCGCTAGAGCGCGATCCCGAAAAGTGGGATCGGAAAAGATCGCGCTCAAATTTAAAACTAGAGTCTCGGTGGCAGCGCAAGCAGATCTTCGTGACCGATCACGCATTCGGTGCCCGCGCCGCGGCGTGACGCGAGCCATTCCGTAAGATCGGCCTCCGAGACACGGCCGGTCTCGCGCACGGCGGCCGCCCAGCCGTCCGCAATGGACGCGATCAGCGCGCGGTCCTGCGCACCGAGCGTCCACGGACTTTGCCCGCGTTCAACTTTATAGCCGTCTTTCTCCAACATTTCCGCGATCAGCCGCGTGGCGTCGCCCCCGGCCGATGCGCCGAAGCCCTTGTCGCCGCCGAAATGCGATTCGAACGCCGCCTTCACGTCAGCGTCGGCCCAATGCCTCGGCACCCACACCGCGCGCTCGTCATGCGTGAGCACGGTGTAAAAGGCTGCGCCCGACGTAGCGACCGCCCTGGTGAAACGCGTGATCCATCCCGCCGAGACGAGATCGAATAGCGCGGCCGCCGTGACGAGGTTGGGCCGCTCGCCTTCCCACGGCGCCGGATCGGCGACGAGATCGCGGCAGCGGAATTCGATCTTGAGCGAGCGGCCGTCTTTCTCCGCGTCGATGATGCCTTGCGTCGGAGAGACCTTGTCGGCCCAGCGTTCGATTTCATCCCGCGCTGCGGCGAGGAGAGAGGCGTCGTAATCGACCAGCACCCAATGTTGCCGCCGCGGCAGCCACCTATAGGTGCCGCGCAGATTGGAGCCGAGGCCGGATCCTAGATCGTAGACGGTGACGGCGTTGTGGTCGGAAAAGTAGGTCTTGAGACGCCTCGCCAGCACGAGGCTGCGCGAGCGGTGATCGGCGGCCTCACGCAGCCGCAGCCACTCGGGCGAAAAACTCATGCGTTCTCCTGCATCGCGCGATCCAGGCCGGCGGCAAATCGTTGCGCCGTCTCGCGCCAGGTCGGCAGTTGGCGTCCGTGTGTCCAGGCGGCGTCGGCGCGCGCCTGCAACTCGCGCCGGTCGGTCAGAAGACGGCGAAGCGCGGCGGCGAGCGCCGTTACGTCGCCGGGCGGCACGAGAATGCCGCAGTCCGCGGGAACGGTCTTCGGCACCGCACCCGCCGCGCAAGCCACAACCGGCAGGCCGCGCGTCATCGCTTCGGCGAAGGCCATGCCGTATCCCTCGAAATAGGACGGCAACACGAACAGCGTCGCCGCCAGATATTCGTCGTCGACTTCGTCCTGTTCGAGCGCGCCGCGCAGCAAGATGCGCTTCTCCAATCCGCTCTTTACCGCGCTTTCTCGGATGAATTGCACCATCGCCGTGTCGCGTTCGAGGCTGCCGACAATGATGCTGTCCCATGCGAGGTCTTGAATCTCAATCAGCGCGCGCACCAGCACCCCATAACCCTTATGCTCGGTCACCGAGCCGACGCTGAGCAGGCGGGGAGGGCCCTCGGTGGGCCGCGCGCGCTCGGCGCGCTCGGTGCCGGGTTCGGCGACCGTGATTTTGCTCGCGGCGACGGCAAAGTCGCGCGCCAACAGTTCGCCGGTCGATGGACTCGTCACCAGCACATGGACAGTGCGCGCCAGTGCTTCGCTCTCGCTGCGCTTGAAGTAAACGGCACGTTCCTCGCTGATTCCGGCTTCGAGCGAAAGCGGGTGATGCACGAGCCCGACGATGCGCCGGTTCACGCGCTCGATGAGGTCGGCCGGCATGGCGCCAAAGGCGAGGCCGTCGATCACAAGTAGCGAGCCCGCGGGTGTCGATTTCAACAGACGCTCGGTTTCGCGCAGACTCGCTTCGCTCGGATAGGGATAGTCGCCCGGCAGCTCGAGATGCTGCACGCGCCACCCGAGTTCCGGCAACGACTGGAGCACGTGCCAGTCGTAGATATAACCGCCGGTCTTGGCCGTGATATCGCCGGGGATGGCGAAGACGACGTCAGGCACCGACGCCATCCTCGAACCAGGCGCGCGCGACATGCGACTCATGCAGCGTCACGCGGATTCGCTTGACGCCCCTGGAGTCCTCGCCGAGCTCGTTCTTCTTCAGCGCATCCGCGAAGCGCTCAAAAATGTAGCGCGACAGCGCCTCCGTAGTTGTGAGCTTTCCCTTGAACTGCGGCAGCATGTCGAGGTTCTTGTAGTTCAGTTCGCCGAGCACTTTCTTGAGCACGTCATGCGCGCGGCCGATGTCGACCACGACCGCGTGCTTGCCGAGTGTCTCGCAGAAAAATGCGACATCGACCACGAAGGTCGCGCCGTGCATTCCCTGCGCCGGTCCGAAGAATTCGCCGGGCAGGCTGTGGCCGATCATGATGTGGTCGCGGACTTCGACGGCGTACATTGTCTTCCTCTCTCAGTATTTCACGAGCGCGCCGACGCCCGGCGCGTCGGGTGCCAGCAGCCGCGGCAGATGTTGCGGCAGTTGGTCGAACGGAATTTCCTCACCGAGCAGCGCCTCGAAGCGGTCATCCGCCAGGAGCCGCATGGCCTCGTCCATGCGCTGGCGGTGCGTGTAGCGTGCCCGATGTGAAGATGCCACCGCGCCGACCTGACTGGAGATGAGCTTCAGCCGCTGCGAATGAAACGCGCCGCCGAGCGGTACGCTCACCAGGCGGTCGCCGTACCAGCTTGCTTCCACGATCGCTGCTTCAAAGGCCGCGATGTCGAGGGCGAGCGCCAGGCCCGCGTCGGATGCGCTCGTGTGAACGACAAGCTCAAAGCCGTGTGGCGCAGAGCCGGGCAGGGCGAAGGTCGCCCCCAACTTGTTCGCCAGCGCCTCGCGCTTCGGCTCCTTGTCGATCAAGGTCACGGCGGCGTCGAACGGCTTGGCGGCAAGTGCCACGACCAAAAGTCCGACGATTCCCCCGCCGACCACGGCGATCTTCTGCCCGGCCTTGGCTTCGCCATCCCAAAGAACATTCAAGGCCGTCTCGATGTTGGCGGTGAGCACCGCCCGGCGTGCCGGCACGGTATCGGGCACCGGCACGGCGGCGCTTTCGGAAATGACAAACCGGCTCTGGTGCGGATGCAGCGCGAAGACCGTGCGGCCAATCATCGCCGGGCTGCCCGCTTCGACCACGCCGACGGCGGCGTAACCATATTTCACCGGAAACGGGAATTCGCCTTCTTGCGTCGGCATCCGCATGCGCTGGCGTTCGGCCGGGGGGACTTTGCCCTCAAACACCAGCCGCTCGGTGCCGCGGCTGATCCCTGAATAAAGCGTCCGCACGAGCACTTCGCCCGCGCCTGGCGCGGCGATCGCTGCCTCGCGCAGCTCGGTGCGGCCCGGCGCCACATACCAAAGGGCGCGCGCAGGCGCTTTCGATCCTGGGTCCGGAGCCTTCACGGAAGAGCCTGTTCAAGAACGGGAAAGAGGTCTCTATTGCACACAATTCCGCCATGCCGTTGTAGCGATTTCGGGGCGGAAGGCGAGTACGCAAGGGTGCGCCCGCTCCCGGGG
>JAICQA010000154.1 GCA_025929595.1 Xanthobacteraceae bacterium | reverse complement strand
TGCAGCTTGGGATGCGGCTCGCTGGTCTTGGCCGCGATGGCGATGTTGGCGCCGTCTTTCGCGGCACGAAGCGCGATGGCGAGGCCGATGCCGCGCGAGGCGCCGGTGATGAAGAGCGTTTTTCCCTTGAGCGACATCAGTTCGCCTCCGCGCCGACCGCGTCGGCAACATGGTTGAAGCCGTCGCGTTCCAGCAACGCGGCGAGGCCTTGGGTGATCCTGTGCACCACGCCCGGTCCCTCGTAGACGAGCGCCGTCAGCAGCTGCACGAGCGAGGCGCCGAGCTTGATCTTGGCATACGCATCCTCGGCGCTGAACACGCCGCCGGAAGCGAGCAGCGAATAGCGGCGGCGGTCGATACGGCGCCACATCTCGCGGAGTGACCGGTCGAGCAGGTCCGCGGCGGGCGGTCCGGACACCGCGCCGGGCATCGATTTCCAGACTGCCTCCGGCGTCCGCAGATTGCGCGGCTTGACGCTCGGCAGGTTGAACATGAAGCCGGCAATGTATCGGTGCGGAGCCGCGGCCTCGAGCACCTGTTCGATCATGGCGACGCCGCCGAGCGGCGAGACTTTCAGAAACACAGGCTTCCTCAGTCGAACGTCACCGAGGGCGGCCAGGATCGCGTCGAGATGGCCGCGATCGGCAAAGAAGTCGCGGCCGTCCTCCGTATTCGGGCAACTCAGGTTGAGCATCAGGTAGCTGGCGTGCGGTTCGAGCATCCGCGCGGCCTCGGCATATTCGCCGATGATCTGGGACGCGCTTTCAGGCGGAGCGCCAGGTCCGCGGTTCGTCTTGACGATGTTGATGCCGAGCGGCACGGGCAGCGAAACCTTCGCGAGTCGCGAGGCGACCGCATGCGCGCCGTCGTTCGGGACGCCATAGGCGACGACGATGGCGCGGTCCTCGGGCAGGCGAAACAGCCGCGGGCGCGGATTACCGCCCGACGGGTCGGCGGACACCGAGCCGATCTCGATGTGACCGAATCCGAGCCCGGCGAGCGCCTCGATCGCCTCGCCGCTCTTGTCGAGCCCCGCAGACAAACCGATCGGGTTCTCGAAACGCATGCCCGCAACCTCGATGTTCAGCCGCGGGTCGCCGCTTCGATAGAACGACCGCAAGGCAGGCGCGGCAAAGCCCGCAAGCGCACCCGCGCGTAGCGCGAGCCGGTGCGCGCGCTCGGGATCGAGGCTGAACAGCGCGGGCCGCACCAGCGACGAGTAGAGGGTCATCGGCGCTCCGCGTCAGGCAACGAGCGCGGCCTCCGATTGCAGGACCGAGTCCGCGCCGGACATGACGGCCAGTTCCAGACCCGCGACGGCGGGAAGCAGGTTTTCAGCGAAGAAGCGCGCCGTGGCGATGCGCGCGTCGTGCGCGGGATTGGAGTCGCCGCCGCTTTTTGCCTTGTGCGCGGCGAGCGCGATCTCGGCGAGATAGGCAGCGCCCGCAACCAGCCCGAAGATGCGCAGATAAGGCGTGGCGCCGGCCAACGCGTCTTCCTGCTTCGCGGCGAGCAGATGCTTTGAGGTGCGCTCCAGAATTTTCAGGCCGTCCTCGATGCGCAGGACGACCGCGCCGAAGGCCGGGTCCTTCAACTCTGCGACCTTGCGCGCGGTCTCGCGATAGCCGGCGATCACGCGCGCGAGCGTCTCGCCGCCGGCGAGGCCGATCTTGCGGCCGACAAGGTCGATGGCCTGAATACCGTTCGTGCCCTCATAGATCGCGGTTATACGAGAGTCGCGATAGTACTGCGCGGCCCCCGTCTCCTCGATGAAGCCCATTCCGCCGTGGACCTGAACGCCGAGGGACGACGCTTCGATCCCGGCGTCGGTCGAGAAGGCCTTGGCGACGGGCGTGAGCAGGTTCGCTTCATCCGCCGCTTTCGTGCGTTCGCCCGCATCGGACAGGTGGCGCGAGCGGTCGATGGCGTCGGCGGTCTTCAGGCAGATCGCACGCGACGCGTTCGTCAACGCGCGCATGGTGAGCAACATGCGCTTGACGTCCGGGTGCGCGATGATCGGGCTCGACTCCTTGCCGTTCGCCCTGCCCTGCTTGCGCTCGTTCGCGTAAGCAAGCGCGTGCTGATAGGCCGCCTCGCCAACGGCGACACCTTCCACGCCGACCGCGAGCCGCGCCAGATTCATCATCGTGAACATGCAGGCGAGGCCCTTGTTCTCCTCGCCGACGAGGTACGCGGTCGCGCCTTCATTGTCGCCATAGACCATGACGCAAGTGGGCGAGGCGTGGATGCCGAGCTTGTGCTCGACCGAGGCGCAGCGCAGGTCATTGCGCGGGCCGGGCGTGCCGTCTTCCTTCAGCAGGAACTTCGGCACGAGGAAGAGCGAAATTCCCTTCGTGCCCGACGGTGCGTCGGGCAGGCGCGCAAGAACGAAGTGAATGATATTCGGCGTCATGTCGTGTTCGCCGTAGGTGATGAAAATCTTCTGACCCTTGATGCGATAGGTGCCGTCGCCCTGCCGTTCGGCGCGCGTGCGCAGATGCGCGAGATCGGAGCCCGCCTGCGGCTCGGTGAGCTGCATCGTGCCCATCCATTCGCCGGAAACGAGCTTGTGAAGGTACTTCTCCTTCAACTCGTCGCTCGCGTGCGCATGCATCGCCTCGACACCAGCCTGAGTGAGCATCGGCCCGAGGCCAAAGGCCATCGCGGCCGAGTGCCAGTACTCAACGCAAGCCATGTTGATCATCGAGGGCAGGCCCTGCCCGCCATATTCCGCCGGCGCGGGCAGCGCATTCCAGCCCGCTTCCGCCCAGGCCCTGTAGGTTTCCTTCCAGCCCTTCGGCATGGTGACGACGCCGTTCTGGAACGGCGTGCCTTCCTTGTCGCCGGGGCGGTTGAGCGGCGCGATCCGTTCGTTCGCGAACTTGCCGGCTTCCTCGAGCACCTGCGCGACCAGTTCGGTCGACAGCTCCGACAATTCACCTTTGCCTGCCAGCGTCGGGAGGCTCGTGCAGTGATCGAGGAAAAACACGGTTTCGCCGACGGGCGCGCGGTAGCTCATGAACGTCTCCTCAACCATGCAGCGGGGTCGCTTGACCGCGGCGGCGCAAACACCTACCGCCCACCCCATATTTTGTCCCAGAGTGGCCGTGCCCATCCGGCCCGTCAATGCGACCGCCATGACGAGCGAGCAACATTCCACCCACGTCATTCCCGCCGATGCCAATGGCATCCACGAGGCGGCGCAGACATTGCTCGCGGGCGGTCTCGTCGCCTTCCCCACCGAGACCGTTTACGGGCTCGGCGCGGATGCGACCAATCCTGAGGCCGTCGCCAAGCTCTACGACGCCAAGCAGCGGCCCTCGTTCAATCCGCTGATCGCACACGTCGCAAACATCACCGCCGCACTCCAACTCGCGCGCTTCGACGACATGGCGCTGCGCCTTGCCGAAAAGCTCTGGCCGGGCCCGCTGACACTCGTATTGCGCGCCCAACCCGACTGCGCGGTGTGCGATCTCGCTCGCGCCGGCCTCGAGACCGTCGCGCTGCGCGTGCCCGCGCATCCGGTCGCGCATCCGCTGCTTGAGGCCGTGAAACGCCCGATCGTCGCGCCGAGCGCGAACCGTTCGGGTCATGTTTCGCCGACCACGGCCGATCACGTCACGAGCGACCTGCGTGGCAAGATCGACGCCGTGCTCGACGGCGGGCCGACGCCGCTTGGTCTCGAATCCACGATTGTCGATTGCACCGGAGAATACCCGCGGCTCCTTCGCCCAGGCGCGATCCCGCGTATGGCGCTCCAAGCGGTGATCGCGGCGCAGTTGCCCGATGCCCCGGTTGACGGGCACAGGCCGAGCGCGCCCGGTCAACTCGCCTCGCATTATGCCACGCGCGCACAATTGAGACTGGATGCGACCGAGGTGCGGCCGGGCGAAGCGCTGCTCGCCTTCGGCGCACCGAAGCCGAAGGGCTCGGAGCGCGCGACCTTCACACTCGACCTGTCGCCCAAGAGCGATCTCGTCGAGGCCGCCGCCAACCTGTTCGCGCATCTGCGCGCGCTCGACGCAACCGACGCCCATTCCATCGCGGTTGCGCCCATCCCGGCGCACGGGCTCGGCGAGGCGATCCGCGACCGGCTGATGCGCGCGGCGGCGCCGCGAAGCTGATATAAGGCGGGCATGAACAAGCCCGTCTCCACGCTCGAACGTTTCGCCGGCATTGTCGGCGCGAAATATGTCCTGACCGACCCCGCCGATATCGCGCCGCATCTTGTCGAGCCGCGCGACATATATCAGGGCAAGGCGGCCGCCGTGCTGAAGCCCGGTTCGACGCAGGAAGTTTCCGAAATCCTCAAGCTCGCGAATGAGACCGGCACCGCCATCGTTCCGCAGGGCGGCGTCACCGGCATGTCCGGCGGACAGGTCCCCTTCGACGAGCGCGCGGTCGTCGTCTCCACGGCGCGGCTCGACAAGATCCGCGAGCTCGATCTCGACGCCAACGCGATGACCTGCGAAGCGGGCGTGATCCTGCAACGCGCGCAGGAGACGGCGCGCGCGAACGACCGGCTGTTTCCGCTGTCGCTCGGCGCGGAGGGCTCGTGCATGATCGGCGGCAATCTTTCGACCAACGCGGGCGGCACGAACGCACTCGTCTACGGGATGGCGCGCGATCTCGTGCTCGGCGTCGAAGTGGTGCTGGCCGACGGCCGCATCTGGGACGGGTTGCGCAAGCTCAAGAAGGACAATACCGGCTACGACCTGCGCGACCTTTTCATCGGTTCGGAAGGAACGCTCGGCATCATCACCGCGGCCGTATTGAAATTGTTTCCGGCGCCGCGCTCGACGGAGACGGCGTTCATCGGGGTGCCTTCGCCGCAAGCCGCGCTCGATCTCCTGCGCATCGCGCAGTCACGCGCGGGGAATGCGGTCACGAGCTTCGAGCTGATGCTGAAATTCGGGGTCGATCTCGCCGTGAAATTTCCGCCGGGTCATCGTCATCCGCTCGAGGGCGCGCATCCCTGGTATGTGCTGATGGAGTTAACCTCCACGGCGCGTGAAGGCCTGCGCGAGACGATAGAGGAGATTCTGAACGCGGGGATTGAGGCCGGCGTCGTGCAGGACGCTGTGCTTGCAGCCAGCGTCGAGCAAGCGAAAGCGTTCTGGCACTTGCGCCTCATCCTGCCGGAAGCACAGAAGAGCACGTCGGGCGCGATCGCCCATGACGTCTCGGTGCCGGTGTCGGCGGTGCCTGTCTTCATCGAAGAGGCGAGCGCGGCGGTGCTGAGAGTCCTGCCCGGCGTGCGGCCGATGCCCTTCGGCCATCTCGGCGACGGCAACATGCATTTCGCCGTCTGCATTCCGGTTGGCATGGACCGCGGAGAATTCCGCTCGCACACGAAAGCCATCAACGACGCGGTCTATGGCGTGGTCGGGAAATACAACGGCTCCATTTCCGCCGAACATGGGATCGGCGCACTGAAGCGCGACCGGCTGCCGAGCGTGAAGAGTGCCGTGGAGCTCGACCTCATGCGCTCGATCAAGCAATTGCTCGATCCGAAGGGCATCCTCAATCCGGGGAAGGTACTTTGACACGGGCGCGCGTCATCCTTCGAGGCTCGCGCTGCGCCGCTCGCGCCTCAGGATGACGTTATGCCGCCGGCGCGAGATTTTCCGGGTCGTCGTTTTTCACGCTGTTGACGCGCGGCGAAACCGGGATCGCTTCCAGAAAGTCATCCGGCGCGCGGCCGACAAGAGCGGCCGCCTGCTTCGCGTCGACCCGGTTACAGTCGAGCCACGCTTCGCAATTCTCCGGCGGCACGATCACCGGCATTCGTTCGTGGATTGGCGCGAGCGTGCCGTTCGCAGAGGTCGTGACGATTGCCGCGGTGTCGATCTCGCCACCATCCTTGTCGGTGTAGGTCTCGTATAGAGCAGCGAAGGCGAAGGGTTCGCCGCTGCGCGCGCGGATGAAGAAGGGCTGCTTCGTCTTCCCCTGCTTCCGCCATTCGTAGAAACCGTCCGCCGGAATCAGGCCGCGGCGATACTTCATCGCGCCGCGAAAGGAGGGCTTGTCGTTGATGCTTTCGATGCGGGCATTCAACAGCAGTGCGAATTGCTTCGGATCCTTTACCCAGGAGGGGATCAGGCCCCAGCGCATGAGGCGGAAGTGGCGCACACCATGCTCGGCGAAGACGACGGGCACGGCTTGAGTCGGCGCGATGTAGTAGCGCGGCGGAAAATTCGGCTGCTCGCCGTAACCGAACTGCCGGCGGATTTCTTCCGGCGCCGAGAGGAGCGCGAACCGTCCGCACATGATGCTAAGCTCTTAATTCCATGTCCGCCGATAGCATGAGTCGCCCCGTTCTCGCCGCCAGCGCCGCGTGTTTTCGGGCGGGAAAACTCCTGCTCGCGCGGCGCGCGAATCCGCCGCAATTGTGGACGCTGCCGGGGGGGCGCGTGGAGTTCGGCGAGGATGCGGCGACCGCGGCGCTGCGCGAGCTGAAAGAAGAGACCGGCGTCGAGGCAGAGATCGTCGGCTTCGCGGGGTACCGGGAAGTGATCTCGCGGCGGGGCGGCAGTCTGCATTTCGTCGTGCTCGCCTTCGCCGCGCGCTGGCTGGCCGGGGAGGCAGAGGCGGCGCCGGAACTTTCGGCGGTGGAG